>CAMNCW010000001.1 GCA_946534715.1 uncultured Bacteroidales bacterium
ACGAAGTTGCCAAGTGACAAAGTACGAAGTACGAAGGAGCAGAAGCGGCTGGAGAAGAAACTGGGCTGTGTGTGCCACGGCGATTGGATGTGGAGCAGGGATGTCATCTCCTTTGCCCGCGAGAAAGGTTATTTCACCGGCGCAGACAAGGACTTCTCCTTCCAGGCTGCCTATAACCCGTTCGATTTCAGCGGTCTGTACGTATGCGAGGCACGCGTGTGGTCCTTCTTCCGCCATTTCAGCAACGCCATGGACAAGTACTTCGACTACGCCACCGGTAAGACTTTCCGTGAGACCCAAGGGAAGAACGAGGGCGAGCATATGCCGCTCTGGATTATCCCGAACCGCAAAGTGTCCGCTCAGGACCTGAAGGACTGTATGCGGGACGAGTACCGCGGTACACCTCTTGATATCACCCAAGGTACGGATGCCGGACCCTGGAACAGCAAGCTGCGGTACGGCGGACTGGGCTTCAAACTCGCGCCGGAGGGCACCGACACGCTGCAATACTGGTACGAGCGCCCGACGGCTACCCAGCAGACCGCATGGTCTTTCGTGGCGCAGATGAGGCCGTACAACAAGAACGGAATCTTCTGGTTCGGCGTCGATGACGCGGCTTGCAGCTGCTATACGCCGATGTACAGCTGCATCAACCATGTGCCGGAGTGCTTCGCGCAGGATAACGGCGACAGCTACACTTTCTCGCCTACCTCTGCGTGGTGGACGTTCAACCTCGTAGCCAACTGGGCGTACACCAAGTACAGCCGCATGTACCCGCATATCCAAGAGGCGCAGCAGAGATGGGATGACAAGTTCAACACCCAGATAGCCGGAGTAGATGCGCAGGCTGCGGAGCTTGGCGAAGAGGATGCAAAACAGTTCCTGACTAACTATTCGTGCTCGCAGGCGGAGAACCTGGTAGCCGATTGGCAGAAGCTCTATATCTACCTTGTCACGAAGTTCATCGACGGCCAGGAGCGCAAGGAAGAGAACGGTCAGTTCACACGCAACAAGTACGGTAACAGCTGCGGTCCGAACCGACTTCCTCTCCCCGACAACTTCCTCCGCATGGTTGCCCCCGAGATAACTCACGAGTAACTCAGCAGTTTTACCGGGTATTTGGCTACCCCTGCGCTACCCGTACGCTACCCTTAGGCTACTTTCGTATAGCCTTGCTATACCCTTGCTATACTTTTATGAAGTTTCAGTAATTCGCCTATAAGGAATGCTATATATATGGTGTAACAATAGATAAAAATCGTGGAATAAGATGGAATTGTAGATAAATTATGAGAGTTCTTAACATTCATGCATTTGTTATAGTCTTGTTTATGTTTGTTGGTTGTCAACCGCAGACAGATATTTCGTTCCTTCCTTTTCAGTCATTTGATGAATTTGGGATGACCGAGGTTGTTACAGATAGTGTGTTAGAGCCATATTTACTAATCCAGCGAACAAAGGACACTATCAAGATAGTGCGTAGCGACCAAAAAACTGACACTATGGTGTATCTCAACAAAGGAAAGTACTGGTATTCTTCCATTCGAATCAACTATAATTACACATTATTAGGGAAACTTAAGATTCTATTATCCCCGTCGACATGGGACACCGATTATATGCAGATAGATGTATATCGGTATATCACAGAGAACTCCGTTGTTGAAGCATATTTTCATTGTGGTGGAGAGTGCAATATTCACGAAATGGGTCTGTGGCCTGATTATATTAATATTTTCAATCGTAATTTCTCACGAAGTTATGAGTTTTTTGATAATCTTGATAATGTGTTAGATTCAACGATATTGAGCAACACAACAATATGGAAAGTATATCAAAGCCGTCATGAATTGAACAAAGATTCATCTTGTTTTGACTATACTTTGTATGATTATGTTGCACCGAAAAATACAATGTATATTAAAAGTATTGGAAGAAATGGAAATATTACCATTGACGACTCGATTCAATTAAACACATTAGGGACTTACCACGTTCCGACATACGATTTTACAACAGAGGACGGCACATATACAATAGGTATCACAGGTGAAAAAATGCATACAAGCATAAAGTGTACTACGTTAAAAACAGATAAGAACTTTGGTCTTAATCAATGTGGAAATTTTAACCACCAATGAAACGCTCTTTAAACACACTACTTATCGCCAGCGTATTAACAATAAATGAAAATTGTATCTTTGACTATGATCCCAAACGTATGACCCATCAGCCGCGTACTATGTTTGATTGGGGCAGTGGAAAGAAAATGGAATTCTTCTGGGACGCGAACGGCAACCTTGCGCAGATGATTGGTTGTAAGCAGAACTCAGGGCGTTTGCATGAGTGGGTCTATAAGTTGACCGCTACAAATTCACTTCGCATCCTCGGTGGCGAGTAAGAGGCAAGTAAGAGTAAAGTAAGAGGCAACTCGGAGTCAAAGCACCGTACAGTGACGTTCAGGATGCAAACGAGATGCGTTTGAGAATGAATGCTAAAAGGGTGCAAAAAGGGTGCATGACGGGTAATGCACAGCACTTGCCTCCGACATTACTCCGAGATTACTCCGACTTTACACCGTTTGGGATAATTCCTCCCGGCACGCTTTCAGCAGCGCATCAGCCTCAGCGGCGAGGCGTTTGTACTCGTCCATGGAGATCGCCTCGGAGGCTTCGAGTTGGGCAATGATGGTTTCCGCCTTTTTTATATTCTCATCGTATTTCATAATTGAGAGAATTTGAAAGAGTCGTTTCTATTTGGGCGCAAGCAGCATCGGAAATCCATATGCTCCGCCATATTTGCTTTGCCAGCCCTACTCGCTTGCTATAACCTTCATAATCTTCCTCTTCAAAATGGATATCATGACGAGGGTAACTATTGGGAGTGATATTGATATAGGTAAACAGCGCAATCAGATTCTCGCGAGGGTTCGCCGTTTCTTTGCCTGCAAAGCGGTCAATATTGATTTTTTCAGGGAAGAGCACTATTATTCCTTTTGCACGGCATCGCTCTGCCAACGGACGAATCACCGTCTCCAAACATTCCGACACATGCGTCAGATCAAAATTCGTGTAGCTGGATTCACCTATTTGTCGTATTGGCCGTAATTGCAACTGATCAATAGGAACATCCGCGAAAAGCCGATCGAAATCAGCCAGTTCTTCCACATTATCCGCATTCATGGTATAATTGACACGCACATCAAAATGGGGATAAGTCTCTTTTATTTTCTTAATACCCTGCAACGTTGAGAGAAAAGCATCATAGTTTGCATTCTTTCCCATCATAGATTGGTAGGTCTCACGATGGATACCATGCAAAGAAATAGTAAGTTCATCCAATCCCGCCTCTACCAATGGTAACAGTTTGTCGTACTGCAATAACGCGGCATTACTGGTCATAGAGATATAAGGAACCCCGTGCTGTTTGCCTAATTGCACCAGTTGAAGAGCACCTTTCATATCCATGGTAGGCTCTGCCCCGCAACCTATTTGCAGTTTCAACGCACGGCGGAAAATAGATTGTGCGACATGCTTCATCTGCTCCTCTGTCATCTTAGCACCCGAACGTTTGCGTCTCTCTTCCTCATTACTAAAATAGCACATGCGGCAACTATAATTGCACGCCAAAATACTATCAATGAATACACCAATATATCTCCTGCCGGTAATGTGCATGAGCCAAAGGGCAGCCAGTTTCGCACGACTGCCGCCCAAGTGAGAAAAATTCCTCAATAAGGTATAGATATTGCTCATTTTCCTTTTCCTTTCATTATTACTCCGATGGTGAAGAACATGATTTTAAGGTCAAGAAGAAGGGACATGTTCTCTATATAGACGATGTCGCAGTTGAGGCGGTCTATCATTTTCTCCATCGTATCAGTATAGCCTACGCGTATCGGTCCCCAGGAAGTGAGTCCCGGACGGACTTTGTAGAGCAGGCAGTAATAGGGTGCTTCCTGCATAATCCGGTCAATGAAGAAGGTCCGTTCGGGTCGCGGACCGACAACAGACATTTCGCCGCAGAGGATGTTCCATAATTGCGGCAGTTCGTCGAGCCGGTATTTGCGGAGCCAATGTCCGACCTTCGTGATACGCGGGTCGTCATCCGCGGTCAGTTGCGGCACCCCTTCTTCCTCGGCGTGCTCCACCATCGTGCGGAACTTATGAATCCGGAAAGGCAGTCCGTATCGTCCTATGCGCTCCTGGGAATAGAAAACGGAGCCTTTGGAGGAGAGTTTGACCTGCAAAGCGATCAGTGCCAAGAGAGGCGAGAGGATGATCAACCCCGCCGCGGAAGCCACTATATCAAACGCCCGTTTGATACACAGTTCGGCGTCTGTCATGTGATAATCCGTGATCCGTATGAGGGAAGGGCGGTCAAGATGACCGATGCGTGCCGCTCCGGTTAACATATCGTACACACGCGGCACCATACTGATTTCGCATGAGAGCGGATAGAGTTTGGCTATCAGCGCATATAACTCGCGGTCGGTATACCCCTCCGGCAGATCGATAATCACCTCGTCTTGTTCTCCGGTCACCAGTTGCTCCGCCTCCTTCATCGAATGGATGGTTTTTGTACGCATGACACCGCGACGTCGGGAGAGAAGCGTGATAGTCAAACGCGGGATATAACTGAGTGTGAACTGCAGGCCGAATAGGACTGCGAGGGAGACCAGATAGTGCTTATAATTCTCCGTGGGGTCATCAATAATGATGATAAAGAAGAACAGCAGCGAGATAACAGCGGCGGAGATCAACGTGCGCAAGAACTCCCGCCAAAGCGGTTTCTGGAAAGGTCTCAGATAATAACCGGAGAGGTAATAGACTGTCAGACAAACTAATGGATATACCACTAAGGGCAACCAGAAACTGAACGCCGGAATCAACACATCGTCCAGCAACTCCATACGGCCGTCATAGACCACCCATCGGAAGCCTAAGAAACACAGCCACACCAGTTCGCTGCTGATGAGGTCGGCGAGGATGTACCATAATTGCTGTTTGCGTCGCAGTGTCATAAGTTAATGTACAAGGGGACCAAGTACAATGTACCATTTATTCCCGGATGATTATAAAGGTGTTATCTGCGTTTACTTTGATAATTGTACTGGGTTCGTGCGGCGTCTCGTCGTCCCGGCGGAAACGGCAGACATAGTCCACTCCGTTGATGATCTCGGGCGAGATCTCCCGGAAGAAATGCGCCGTGGGCTCTCCGCTGATGTTCGCCGAAGTGGAGACGAGCGGGTGCTTGAGTTGGGCGCAGAGCGCGTTACTAAAGGGCTCATGCGTGATCCGGATACCTATGGAACCATCCTCCGCAATCAGGTTTGGCGCCAGATTACGGGCGTTGGGATAGATAATGGTGAGCGGCTTGGTATTTTCCATTTCTTTATTCACTTCGTTCATACGATCTGCTTCGCCGTATGGGTCATTTGTGGTCTCCAAAAGCATTTCTGCAGTCTCTGTAACCTGGGCATAAAAGTCTAGGATTGCCTCGGAATGGACAAGCACCAGCATTGACTTGCTATCTTCGCGCCGCTTGAGGGCATAAATACGTTTAACCGCCTCCGGGTTCGTGGCATCACATCCGATTCCCCAGACCGTGTCCGTGGGATAAACTATTATTCCGCCTGCACGCAATACGCGCAACGCCTCTTGCAAATCTTCCTTCTCGTACCGCATAAAAATGCACAATTTGGGCGCAAAGTTACTATAAAAGTCCCGTACTACCAAAGAAAAAGCACAAAAAATGGCGTTTTTTATGAAAAAATAGGCTCAATATTTGTGTATTTGGAAAAATTGTAGTAATTTTGTAGCCCCTTAAGTAGCGCGCGCACATTTATCACACCCGCACGTGTGTAAAAGGAGTTGTGCAAAAGGCACGCAAGGGAAGGTGCAAAAAAGTATAATTAAAACCAAAACATACATAAAACAAATAAAATTAATACAACAATGAAAGAGTTAGATTTAACTAAGTATGGTATCAAGGGCGCAACCGTAATTGCGCACAACCCGTCGTACGAGTATCTGTTCGCAGAGGAGACCAAGCCGGAGCTGACCGGTTATGACAAAGGCCAGCTGACCGAGCTCGGTGCCGTAAACGTAATGACCGGTATCTACACCGGCCGTTCGCCTAAGGACAAATACATCGTTGATGACGCACAGAGCCACAACAACGTATGGTGGACCACCGAGGGTTACAAGAACGACAACCACCCGATGAGCGAGGAAGTATGGGCTAAAGTAAAAGAGCTGGCTATCAAGGAGCTGAGCAACAAGAACCTGTATGTAGTAGATGCTTTCTGCGGCGCGAACAAAGAGACCCGTCTGGCTGTCCGCTTCATCGTAGAGGTAGCATGGCAGGCTCACTTCGTAAAGAACATGTTCATCCAGCCGACCGCANGAGGAGTTGGAGAACTTCGAGCCGAACTTCGTCATCTACAACGCTTCCAAAGCCAAAGTGGAGAACTATAAAGAGCTCGGTCTGAACAGCGAGACCTGCGTAGCATTCAACACCACCAGCCGCGAGCAGGTTATCATCAACACCTGGTACGGCGGCGAGATGAAGAAAGGTATGTTCTCGATGCAGAACTACTACCTGCCTCTCCGCGGTATCGCTTCGATGCACTGCTCCGCCAACACCGACATGGAGGGCAAGAACACCGCTATCTTCTTCGGTCTCTCCGGCACCGGCAAGACCACTCTGAGTACCGACCCGAAACGTCTGCTGATCGGCGACGACGAGCACGGATGGGACGACGAGGGCGTATTCAACCTCGAGGGCGGCTGCTATGCCAAGGTCATCAACCTCGACAAAGAGTCCGAGCCGGACATCTACAACGCTATCAAGCGCAATGCTCTTCTGGAGAACGTAACGGTTGACGAGAACGGCAAGATCGATTTCGCTGACAAGAGCGTAACCGAGAACACCCGCGTTTCCTATCCTATCAACCACATCGAGAAGATCGTCCGTCCTATCTCTGCAGGTCCTGCAGCCAAGAACGTGATCTTCCTTTCCGCTGATGCATTCGGCGTACTGCCTCCTGTATCTATCCTGACTCCGGAGCAGACCAAGTATTACTTCCTCTCCGGCTTCACCGCCAAACTGGCAGGAACCGAGCGCGGCATCACCGAGCCGACTCCGACCTTCTCCGCTTGCTTCGGTCAGGCATTCCTGGAGCTCCACCCGACCAAATACGCAGAGGAGCTGGTTAAGAAGATGGAGAAATCCGGCGCGAAGGCATACCTCGTCAATACCGGTTGGAACGGTACCGGCAAGCGTATCTCCATCCGCGACACCCGTGGTATCATTGACGCTATCCTCGGCGGCGACATCCTCACCGCTCCGACGAAGAAGATTCCGTACTTCAACTTCGAAGTACCGACCGCACTGCCGGGCGTAGATCCTGCTATCCTCGATCCGCGTGACACCTACAAAGATGCCGCTGAGTGGGAGGCTAAGGCAAAAGACCTGGCTGCACGCTTCATCAAGAACTTCGACAAATATACGACCAACGAAGCCGGCAAAGCCCTGGTTGCCGCCGGCCCGCAGTTGTAATAACAGCTACATAACAACACAACACAATTATGCAAAACAAAGGACTTGTTAGAATCTTGGCGGTGTGCCTTGCGTTGGTATGCGCCTTCTACCTGTCGTTCTCGCTGGTAACGAGTCATTATGACAAGAAAGCCAAAGACTATGCAGCGGGCGACGCAGTGAAAGAGTACCAGTATCTGGACTCTATTGCTACCAAGAAAGTATGGTTTGGGTACACCCTGAAAGAGTGCCGTGAGAAAGAGATCAACCTGGGTCTGGACCTCAAGGGCGGTATGAACGTGACGATGGAAGTGTCCGTTCCCGACATCCTTGACGCCCTCTCCGGCCACAACGAGACGCCGAACTACAAACAGGCTCTGGCTCTCGCTAAACAGAAACAGAAATCAAGCGGTGCGGATTTCGTCACCCTCTTCATCGAGTCATACAGAGAGGTTGATCCGGAAGGCCAGCTGGCTTCCATCTTCTCCACCTTCGAACTCAAGGACAAAGTGACTCTGACCTCTACGAACGCAGAGGTAGAGAAAGTGATCCGCGAGGAAGTGGACGGCGCTATCCAGAACTCGTTCAACGTACTGCGTACCCGTATCGACCGTTTCGGTGTGGTTCAACCGAACATCCAGAAACTGTCCCAGCCGGGTCGTATCCTGATTGAGTTGCCGGGTATCAAAGAGCCGGAGCGTGTACGCAAACTGCTCCAAGGATCGGCTAACCTGGAGTTCTGGGAGACCTATGAGGTTTCCGAACTGCTGCCTATCCTGGCTCAGATCAACCGCGAGTATGCCGCTACTGCTCCTCAGGCAGAAGAGGCTCCCAAGGCAGAGGCCGGTTTAGAACCGGAGCAGGCAAGCCATGCGGATAGTGACGAGCTCGCAGCTCTGGTGGACAGCTTGGGTGCTGACAGCACCGCGTTAGCAGCTGACCAGGAAGCGCAGATAGCTGAGTACAAGCGTACCAACCCGCTTTTCGCTATTCTCAACCCGTCTATCAACCAAGCCGGTCAGGCTTATCGTGGTCCGGTGATCGGTACCGTACACTACACCGATACCGCCAAGGTCAACGCCATGCTGAACTCGCAGATCGCGAAAGCTGTTCTGCCCCGTGACGCACGTTTCTACTGGACCGTCAAGGCTATCGATGAGGCTAACGCCTACTACCAGCTCGTAGCACTGAAAGCACAGCGTGACGGCCGCGCTTCGCTCGAAGGCGACGTGATCACCGACGCCCGCGCAGACTTCTCGCAGGTCAGCGCTTATGCGAACGTATCAATGTCCATGAACGCAGAGGGTGCCAAGACCTGGCAGCGTCTGACCAAGGACAACATCGGTAAGTCCGTAGCCATCGTACTTGACGGATACGTATATTCCTTCCCGACCGTACAGAGCGAGATCGCAGGCGGTAACAGCCAGATCACCGGTAACTTTACCGTAGAAGAGGCAAAAGACCTTGCCAACACCCTCAAATCCGGTAAGATGCCGGCTCCGGCACGTATCATCGAGGAGAGTGTGGTCGGTCCGTCCCTCGGTCGTGAGGCTATCCAGTCAGGTCTTTGGTCGTTCGTACTGGGCTTCTGCCTGATCCTGATCTACATGATCTTCTACTACGGCTGGATCCCGGGTCTGATCGCCGATGCCGCACTCGTTTGCAACGTCTTCCTGCTGGTAGGTATTCTGGCTTCGTTCAGCGCCGTACTGACCCTTCCGGGTATCGCCGGTATCGTGCTGACGATGGGTACCGCGGTGGATGCCAACGTGCTCATCTACGAGCGTATTCGTGAGGAACTCCGTGCCGGCAAAGGCATGCGTAAGGCTATCGAGGATGGTTTCAAGGGCGCGATTACCGCTATCATTGATGCCAATGTCACCTCGTTCCTGACCGGTGCCATCCTGGCTATCTTCGGTACCGGTCCTATCAAGGGCTTCGCTGTGACTTACATGATCGGTATCATCTCTTCGTTCCTCACGGCTGTGTTCATCACCCGTCTGCTGCTGGAGGATTATGCAAACCGCGAGGGAGCCAAGGAACTGAGCTTCACCACCAAACTGATGAAGAACTTCCTGCAGAACGTACACTTCGATTTCGTCAATGCACGCAAGTGGGCTTACTGCCTGTCCGGTGCACTGGTGATCTTCGCTATCCTCGGTCTGGAGCCGCATATCTTCGGCAAACTGAACCTCGGTATCGACTTCTCCGGCGGACGTAACTACGTAGTCCGTTTCGACAATAATATCAACACACAGGATGTCCGCGAGAGTCTGGAGAACACCTTCAAGGCGACCTTGGAAGGTGACGAGACCTTCTCGCTCAACGTCATTACCTATGGTAATGATGCTAACCAGGTACGTATCTCCACCAACTATCGTATCCACGAGGATAACGCCGAGGCGGACGAATATATCGAGGGTCTGCTCTACGAGGGCTGCAAGCCGTTCCTGGGCGAGGATATCACCTTTGAGGACTTCCACTCTACGGAGTCGAACGCCAACGTAGGTATCATGTCCAGCCAGAAGGTAGGTCCGGCTATCGCCGATGATATCACCACCAGCGCTATCTGGGCTGTG
>CAMNCW010000002.1 GCA_946534715.1 uncultured Bacteroidales bacterium
GATTAACCGCCAGTCTAACCACACGTTCGCATCCATAATCATTAGAAGGAGTATAGTTTGCCACGAACTCCAATTTCCAGGGACCAAAGGAAGTATTCTTCGCATCCGATCCTATTCCGTTATATCCAACATACGGATCGCTGAATCCACTAAGTGTACAAGGACTTCCTTGTTGCGGATAAGCCGGTCTGCGCTGGCAGTCATAGGTGTAAAGAAAACGTGCCGCCGTCACCGGAGATACCGGATCTGCATAACTCATCCCCACGCATGCTGCGAGGGCAAGAAGAAAAGTAAAAATCTTTCTCATAATGTTTTTGTTTTTTAGTTAATAATATTAATTATTTGTTAATTATATACGACAAAGCGAGTAATTAGACTCCTTTATCAAAATCCGCTGCAAAAGTACTGCTTTTTTCAAATATTTTTTCACGAATTTAACAAATTATCCTCTTGCGATACAATTAGCCTTCCGGCTATGATTTATCTAACCTCTGCGCCCATTACATTGTAGGTCTTGCCGTCGCGGATGATGTAGATTTGTCCATCGCGCAGCACTTTCGTCCATTCGCCATTAGCCCTTTCGCCATTACCAACCTCGTCGATAGCCGTAGGAGTGTCAGATTCCTTCTTGACAGAGATAGTAACGGTGTAGGTTCTGTACTCCGCAAGGGGCAATTCGGTACGGAAGCCTCCTGTTACCGTGGCAGTACCCTCAAAGAGGTGGTCGATGAGGACGTAGTGATTGTTGCCCTCCATACCGGCGGTCACGGCTTCATTACCGGTTGCCGTAGGGCCTGCATCTTGTCTGCACCATCCATAAAATGAATAAAGTGTTTTGAGGATCTGGTCCCATTCGCCCTTGTCAGTCTCAAAATCACTCACGAACTTGTGGGGCAGCCGAACGTTCACTTCTTTGCGGGTACCAAGATTCGTGCTCTCAAAAACAAGGGTGGGCCAAGTCACTCCGGTGATGAGTACATCGGCATTAGGCATAGTGTATGTGCACATACCTTCGGAGACAATGATATCCTCTTCGTTCGCCTTGTACGCATTATAGCCGGCGGTGTTGCTCAGTCGCAGCGTCAGTACCTCGCCTTTACCTGCATAAAGAGCGCTACCGAACCGGAAACCTTTTTGGCCTGCATTTTCCACGGAGATGTTCTCGTCCGCCGTAAGGGCATACGCTTTCGTGCCTCGCGCAATACCCATCTGTTCGGTATAGTAACAATTGGTCACATTCACCTTTCCGTTTTCGGCGTTGCGTGCATACGTATTATTCTCAGAGAGATTGGATATATTGATTTCCGAAGGGATAAACAAGCAATTCTCGAAGTTAGCCGTACAGCCATTAGCCACCCATGATACGAAACCGCCCCATTTGTAGGTACGTGAAGTCGCGCCGTTGATGCCGCGCATCTTACCGTCAAACACGCAGTTCGAGAACGAACAGGTACCTCCACGCAGGTCACCGACGAAACCGCCGTGCGAACCGTCACCGTCGGTGTCCGCTTGGATATCGACGCTGGAACGGCAATTGGTGAATGTATTCTCACCTAACGCTTTTCCCGCAAAACCTGCCGCGTTCTTCTTTTTATATTTCACGATGGTTCCTTTTACCTGCAATCCCTCAAAGGAAGCACCGTCGATAAAGCGGAAAGGCGCACAAAAGTCCTCATCGCCATCGTCGGTATAATTGAAGGTCAGCGTTGCGCCATTCCTGCTTTCATAGTGACCGCGGAACGCATGTTCATCACTGCTACCCGCCATCGTGCTGACCGTAAAGTCTGCGGTTTGTACCACATTTTTGCCTTCGAAATCCTCATAGCCTGTATTGACAAGACCTGCGAACAGATTCCACTCGTCTGCATTACTTAAAACATAGGCTCCGGACTCATCTGTAGGAAGGGGCACATACACGGAGCCGATAAGGCGTAACTCGCTAAGTTCCAACAAATCAGAGCCCTGAGTAGCCAACACTTCAAAGCGGAAGTATTTGTACGAACCCGACTGATTCAAAGAGAATATGTAGTCTTTGAATTTTTTATCTTCCATAGTGGTATTATTGGTCACAGTAGCGATCGTGGTCCATGCATCATCAGCGTTGAGTTTCGCTTTGATAACCCAATCTTTCGGGTTACGTAAGAAACGGCCATCGTGATCACCGGTAGTCAGGATATAACCGGTCAGATTAAGGGGGATACTTGCCTCGAAGTCTATCCACCAGCAAGCATCACCGGACTCGCCCGTCGGAACGCTCTTAAAATAACCGTCGGTACACCATTTTGTCCATTCCGACTCTCTATATTTGCCGTCTACCAGTTTGGCATGACCTTCATTGTCATATCCGCCGGAACCGGCCGTTGCCGTGAAATTTTCAAAAACATCTCCTTCCGGAGCCGGTTTTGCAGCAATCGTAGCCTCGATGGTTACATTAGCAGCCGGCATCGTGAAGCTATATATACCGGTCCCGGGATCGAGTGTTGATGCGGCTTCTTCCGTCGTATTGTACGTAGCCTTGAACGCCGTGATCTCGTATTCCATATCCGGAGTAACGGTAATGGTCGTATTTTCCGCTGCTTCCGTTGCACTCAGCGTCACTTTATCGGCATTGACTGTGCCGTCTTTCAACGCTACGGTGTAAACAATCGGAGCCCCGTCACCCAAGGTAATTTTTACTTTCTCAATCTGGATAACCTCGGAAGAGGATAACGTCACCTCATTGGAATTGACATTCAAGAAGGTGATTAACTCTTCACCGGATGAAGTCGGCTCTACACCGTTAGCACGCACTTTGTCGTGATTATACCCAAAAAAGCCGGGCACCAACTCAATTTTTTCAATATGTTTGGAAGCGTCCGAATTGCTGATAGATGCAGTATAGGATCCGGATAGCTTAAAGCCCTGAGCATCTCCCGAATTTTGGCAGGTGATCGTTATCGTTTCTTTCGTGTAACCGGATAGTACTTCGTTGGTATTAATGACGATAGCATCGCCTTCCTCTTCCTCGCCGCCGGAGATTACCAGCGTGAGCGTGCTCTCTTTCTCGATGTTGTAGTAAGCGAGTGTTTTATCATCTTCCAATAAGGTTGAATTGAAATAGAGCGTCTGGTCCGCAACAAGGATACTCGTCTTATCTTCAATCTTGGCCTTAACGACTGCGATAGCATCGCTTGGTTCAACCTCTAAGGTGAGCCGATCTTGTTCGGGCACGTCGATATAAATCTGCATTGCCCAACTCATCCCCACGCTTGCTGCGAGGGCGAGGAAAAATGTAAATAATTTTTTCATAATTTTTGATTTTTAGTTACTATTGTTGATTTTTTGTACCCCGGCGGGAACCCAATCCCGCCGAGCTGAATTAAAAGAGGAGTTTAAAATTCTGGAAAGACAAGGTCTCGTCATTCTGGGACTTTTTGGTAACCTCCAAGCGGTAATACTGCCAAGGTTGCCTCTTACTTAACTTAAACAGTGTCGGGCTTGGACCGTCATCTAAGTATGTCATGTACCAGCTGGTATTGTCAATCTGCTGGTCGAGAAGCGTCCACTCGTCGCCTTCGTTTAGTTTGGCATACAGTTTCCAAGTAACAGGAACCGAACAAGTCCATTGTACTGCGCTCAATTCGTAAGCCCATGGAGTAGCCGGTTTATCGTATGACCATTCGAAATTCCAGTTGCCCTCTTGTACTGCTTGATCCAATTTTACGTCTACTCCCTGTTGGTTATGGTACCAACGACCTTCGTTATAAAGGTCAATAAGCGCCGGGGCTATGTCGTAGCATCCTTCGCTTTGGGTGGAAACCGCTTTGAACTCGAATTTGTTATCCAAATATCTGCGCATAGCATGGATGCGTTTCATTTGGTAGTCAAAGATGGGACCCCTTGTGATTTTTCCGTTCTGTTTGGGTATGCTGACGATGTGATTATATATGGAAGCAAAGTCTCCAATATTTTGATCATCAATATCCATGCCCTTTACGAGCGGAATATACGGGCGGGAAAGCACAATCGGGGCATCCAAGCTTTTCAGTTTAACCGCAACGCTCACGTTCACCTCCGTTTCAGGTAATCCCCACTGCGCACAAGGCTCCAAATAATACTCTCCATCGAGGCTTCTTCCGCTGATCTTTGGACCACTATTAGGCTGATGATCATGCACGTACTCCATTCCTAAACTGTCCTCGCTATCGCACAGGAAATCAAACCACCAATAATAATCACGTGTACGATATGGAAATCTACGAGTTGTTTGAGATACATCCAAGCTGTATGGTATTCCAAACGCCTCACGGAAGGGACCGGTTCCTTCCTTTCTAACGCCGGCGATGGCATCCACTTCCACCCATTCGATGTCACTTTCAGGGAAAATATCGGGGTTAAGTACCACCTCTACACTGGTCGGATCGAAGATGGTGATACAATAATGACCTGTATTTATACTCCTGTTAAAATAATACACTACAGGGCTGGATTTGATGTTCCATACGCCCTCGCCAATGTGTGTGCCGGCTTTGATAAACTGTTTCGTCTGAATAGTGGGTGAAGCAGCTCCGGTGACAGGTTTGGAACTCTGGATGATTCCGTCCGTCTCTGCGTCGGCTTGTACGCTGGCGCTAAAGGTACCGTTGATCCGGCTGAGCGTGTCGGTGACGGTGGTAGAGGAGTTCTTGTTGTTCTTGAGCGCACCGTATAACGCGTAACCGTCCTTGGCAGCACTGATACCGTTCTTAAGTGCCCCTTTGATATCACCGCTCTTGGCGCTCACGATTGCAGCTGCAGCCGTCTTACCCAGCTTTATTCCGTCGTTGATGAAACCGAAGAGACCTTTCTTCTTGCTGACAATCGTGCGGGTCTTGGTTTGATCCATTTTCATCTCTCCGTCTAATTGACCGGAGATGGCAGAGGTGAGCGAGATATGTTCCTGGTCCCACGAACGTATCTGCAGGCTCATCGACTGGTTATCCGCGAAAGCTTTGTCATTCGGGCGATAGAGCGACAGGTCGATATCGAACGCCCACCAACCCTGGTTCGGCGTGATTTTGCCATCCGGAGCCAGCTGACGCACGTACGGAGTGATATAATCGACGAAGAAATTGGCTTTGTCCTGTCCCAAAACCGCTTTGTTAGTAATATTCAGATTCATCGGCAAACCGTACCCCCAATTGCTTCGTTGCGCCAGCTTATTGGTTATATCAATCTCCCAAAGATGATCGTTGCCCGAGATAACATTGTTCGGCATGTAGTAGAAGAAACGGAGTACACCCGAGTACTTGTTGTAGAGAGCGAAGAAGTTGTTGTTCAACATCGAGCGGTTACCGCAGAGGTTGAGCACCCATTCCCATCCGTTCTCGGGGGTGATGTCGTCGCAGAACTCGGGATCGAGGTTGGTGTCAACCACGCCGCCTTTGTACCACGGCAAGGCAACCAAGGAATAACCCGTACGTCCTTTCTCGTCGGTGATGTCCGTGCCCTTGCCGTCATAGATATAGATACCCGGTTGCTCACGCCAGTTTTCTTGCGTGAAATCCTTGTCATTGATGTTGTAGGTGTCCATATCCGCACCGAAACCCAACTGCCGCATCCACTCCAAGACCATCGCGTCCTGCCCGGTGGTAATGCGGTGAAGGTCGATCAGCTCGTTGTCGTACATCGTTTTCAGGCAGTCACCATCATAGGTCAGTGTCCACTCCATCTGCGAGGTAGGCAGATGGTTGGCGGTGAACTTCACGGCAACGGTCTTGTCCTTGACCGCGTACGTGCAGTTGGCATAATACGCATTCGCACGATCGGGGTTAATCGCGCGGTTAGTGCTATCCACATAGATAAGCGCCCAGAAACCTTTGTTCCCTTCCTTGAACTCACCGCAGAGCACAACCTTCTCGTACTCCATTGCGGCATCGCCCTCACCGAGCGTTCCGTGTTTGTCCTTCTCCATGTACCACGTGCCGAGAATCCATTTGTCCTCAGCGGGTAGTTCGTCTTTCTTACACGACGTCATCAACGTCATCGCGGTGCCGATCAGCACCATCGCCATCAGGCGGAAGAAACGTTTTGTGTTCATAATATATTTATTAAAGATTTTAAGTTCCCCGATTGTTGATTTTTCTTTACAGATACAACATTTGGGTGCAAAGATACAAAAAAGTTCGCATATGCGCAAGACATACACGCAAAAATTTACGAAGTGCAAAGTTTTAGGTGCAAAAATTTACGAAGTGCAAAGTTTTTTTGGCCGTCACACCCGGTGTCCGTCAATTTTTACACACAGGTAT
>CAMNCW010000003.1 GCA_946534715.1 uncultured Bacteroidales bacterium
CAATGCCGAAGGCCGTGCGCACATTGACCTCTACATGGCGCCAGACGGCATCCATCCCACACGTGCCGGATACAAACTCTGGTGGCTCCCGCGATTTGAAGAAAAGATTACAGAGATACTGAAATAAATACGGAATGCCATAACGGTTAACCATGAATATCGAAGATTATAGAGACTACTGCCTGTCGCTGGGCGCAGATGTAGAGGAGAAACTGCCGTTTACGGCATTTAGGTATGCGGCGGATGTGTTAGTGTTCTATGTCTGCGGACACATGTTCGCGTTTCTGGACATCGACCATTACGGCATTGTGACGCTCAAATGCCAGCCTGAACGGATAGACGAACTCAAGGCACGCTATGACTGCATCGGCAAACCGTTCAACCTGCCGTCCAAATACTGGATAGGCGTGGATGCCAACGCCGCAGAAGAGGAACTGCTCAAAGACCTTACCCGCAACTCCTACGAAATCGTCAAAGCCAAATATACGAAGAAGAAATGACCGAATACAAGAAAACGATTAAAACTAATGAATAGCGTACGGGAT
Source organism: uncultured Bacteroidales bacterium (assembly GCA_946534715.1). GTDB lineage: Bacteria > Bacteroidota > Bacteroidia > Bacteroidales > Paludibacteraceae > Colicola. The sequence goes on from CAMNCW010000003.1 coordinate 546, forward strand.
TATTTATTGAGCTTGCAGCAGCGGAACAGCGGCGCATCCGGGCAGTACGAAATCAGTTCGTGCCCGCAGTTGATTGAGCGCATCCAACAGCTGGGCTTCCTGCCGCTGCTGGACAGCGGCATTGACGGTTACTGCGCGGAAGAGATGATGGCGCCGGACTACCACTATGTGCAGTTTGACGACGGCTCGTGGGAATGGCCGTTGTGGACATGGAAAGGACCTGCAATCACCGAGGGCAACTGCATCTATGGCAAGTTCTTCGGCGGCAAAGCAGGTTTCATCAGCCGCGAGTGGTGGGCTGACTTTTATAACTACCGCCGCTCTATCTACCCACAGCCGGAGATTGGTTCTGTGGAAGAAGCCATCCTCACCACGCTCCGCGAACAGGGCAGTGCTATCGCGCGAGACCTGCGTGCCGCTTGCGGCATGACCGGACCGAAGATGCGCAGCCGATTTGATTCCTATGTCAACAGACTGCAGATGGGCTGTTATATTGTGACCGAGGACTTCGTCTACCCGCGAGACAAGCACGGCAAGGAGTACGGTTTCGGTTGGCAGTTGCTCAACACGCCGGAGAACCTGTTGGGTCGCGAAGCGTGTCTGCCTTATACCGATGAGACGCATACCGTCCTCCGCACACCGCAGGAATCGTACGAACGCATTCTCGTCCATCTGCGGGAGATTCTGCCGGAAGCCACCGACAAACAACTGAACAAACTGATTAAATAATTATGACCAAACGAAAGATTGATATCTGCGAATATGCAGGACAGATTATCAAGGCAATGCGCCCGGGAATACTGATTACCACCAAAGTGGGCGACAAAGTGAACTCCATGACTATCGGATGGGGTACGCTCGGCATCGTTTGGGAGAAACCGGTTTTCATTGCATACGTGCGCACTTGCCGCTTCACGCATGAGATGTTGCAGGGCAACGGTGAGTTCACGATTAACGTGCCTGTGGGTGATTTCCCGCGCAAGGCATTGGGACTGCTTGGCAGCAAGTCCGGCAGAGACATGGATAAGATTGCTGCCGCAGGTTTGACGCTTGTAGAGCCGAATATCATCTCCGTGCCGGGACTCAAAGAGTTTCCGCTCACGCTCGAATGCCGTGTGCTTTATCGCCAGACGCAGGAAGAGGAACTGCTTGGCGACGAAGAAAAACGCCGTTTCTACAGCATAGAAAAAGGTCCCCACACCGCCTTCTATGGCGAGATAGTAGATGCGTATATTATTGAAGAGTAAGGAGCAAAGGAATTACAAATTATTATAGCCCCCTCCACCGACCGATGAGCGGCACAAGACCGAGAGATGACCGAGACAAGAAACCGTATAAAGTAGCTTGAAAAATAGTAATTCTTGTGGTTGTAACCGAAAAAATGCCATAAAATTTGGCGGTTTCAGAAAAAAAGTTGTACCTTTGCAAATCAAAAGGATGTGTACCCCAAATTCATCATTGCCTTGCACCCTTCTTTTCCGGACTGTATCTTATGGAAGTGAACTGATGTAATTTTGCAATGTCTAAAGTCAAACTATTATGAGAAAATCGTCAACCTCTTATTTGTTTGAGTGCTACATTTGGCTGGTCAATACTATTGCACGCGGTCCTATTTCACGCGCTGCCATAGACGAGAAATGGGCGCACTCGTCCGTGAACGACTACAAGACCGACTCGATTCCGGAAACTACTTTCCATCGCTGGCGCAATGCTGTGCAATTGTTATTCGATATCGAGATCAAATGCAACAGTTTTGGAGAATATTATATCGAGGAAACGTCTAATGCAAATTACATCGATTGGCGCGCTCGTATGGTTAACCTATTCGCGGTCAATTCGCTTGTGAAGGATAGCAAGGCTCTCAACGACCGTATTCTGTTCGAGCCTGTTCCTTCAAGCGAAAAGTATCTTACTACTTTCATCGAAGCAATGCGAGACGGAACTGTCCTTGAAATGACCTACCAAAGTTTCTATAAACCTGCGCCAAGCACGTTCCCGATAGAAACATATTGTCTTAAGATGTTCCGGCAGCGATGGTACATAGTTGCTTTATCAAGAGGTCATAATCAGCTGCGCGTTTATTCCCTCGATCGTATTAAGGAGCTAAAACCGACTTCCGAGAAATACATTTTACCGGCTGACTTTGACGGCGAAACATATTTCAAGGACACGTATGGAGTTAGTGGCATGGAG
>CAMNCW010000004.1 GCA_946534715.1 uncultured Bacteroidales bacterium
GTCGGTCCAGTTGCGGGTTCCGGAAATAGGACAAACGATCTCTTCGTCGAGGATGATCTGCTTCAACTCCGCCAAGTCGTTCTCGTTCATTGCCTTAGAGTAACGTGCATGCAGCGCCTCGCGCTTGGCAATATGCTCTTTCACGCGCTCGTTGGTGGCTTTGAACATCTCCTCGTCGAAACTTTCACCGAAACGTTTGCGGGCTTTCTCCACCTCTTTGGCGATTTTCTCGTCGTATTTGGCAATCTGATCCTCAATCAGCACGTCTGCGCGGTAACGTTTCTTCGAATCGCGGTTGTCGATCAGAGGATCATTGAAGGCGTCCACGTGACCTGATGCTTTCCATGTCGTCGGGTGCATGAAGATAGCCGCGTCGATACCCACGATGTTCTCATGCAGCAACGTCATCGAATCCCACCAATAACGCTTGATATTGTTCTTCAACTCCACGCCGTTCTGACCATAATCATACACAGCGCCTAAACCGTCGTAGATCTCGCTGGAAGGGAAAACGAAACCGTATTCTTTGCAGTGCGCTACGATCTTTTTAAATGTTTCTTCTTGTGTTGCCATAAAGCTATTTACGATTTAAATATTTACAATTTGCGATTTTTAATAAAATCGGCTACAAAGTTACTGCTTTTTTTGCAAATATGCAAGAATTTGGCACAATAATTGTTAATTATTTGAAAAAAATCACGAATATGAAACAATTTGTATCTTTATTTGCAGCACTTTTGTGCTTTTGCAGCGTCAACGCCTGTATGAAAAAGTCCCCGGTGACCTCGGAACTCACCATTATTGTGATGGATACCACGCAGGCTCTCTTGCCGGAGGCGAAGGTCAAAATAGGGCAGGAGGTGTTTCTCACTTCTTTTGACGGAAGGGTCGTTCTTCAGCCGGAGCAGATCAAGAGCAACACCGTCGTCGCGTCCTGCAAAGGCTACAAGAATGCCAAAATCAAGCACCTCGAGCAGCGCGTGAATGCGGGCAATGTGCTCATCCTTTCGCTGATACCCGAAGCGGTGAAGGAAAAAGACGGTTCTCACCATTATGCGCATGGCTCGGCTCGCTCCGGCGCGGTGATGATGTATGCCAAATCGGGAGAGATGGCGGCGGTGGCGGAGATGACCGAGATGGCGGTGGGAGATGTCATGCATCCGGCTTTGCCCCCTATGGTCAGCAATGAAGCGGTGACTGCCGGCAAACTGACCGCCGGAGAGGTCAATGATTTTGCCAAATGGAACTTCTGGCTCAACGTCCTGGACGGATCGCACAAACAGTTTGCTGAGCAATGGAAAATAGCGCCGAGACATCGTTATACGGTTCAAGTGACGGACAAACACGGGTATGCCATCGCCTCGCGTGCTGTGAGCCTGCTGGACAACGCTGGAAACACCATCTTCCAAGCCGTTACCGATAACACCGGTAAGGCGGAACTGTGGTATCAGCTCTTAGGTAATCACCTCTGCGGCAAACACACGGATTTCTATATCCGCGTGTACGACCAAAAGCAGGTAGCCAAAGACTGGTATGAAGGCATCAATGCCTTTGTTCTGGACGAAGAATGCCCCAATTCTCAATCATCATTCTCCCCCTCTGAGAGGGGGACGGGGGATGTCTCCAATGACGTCGATGTCGTCTTCGTTTTTGACGCTACAGGCTCGATGGGCGATGAGTTGCGCTATTTGCAGGAGGAGATGAAGGATGTCATTACGCGTGCCAAAGAGGCCACCGGGGGCTTGAATATACGTACCGGAGCAGTGGTCTATCGCGATCATGGTGATGAGTATCTGACCCGTATCTCACGGCTCACCGAGGATATCCGGACTACGCAGACTTTCATCGACAAACAGGAGGCGAACGGCGGTGGTGACTACCCGGAGGCGATGCCGGAGGCGCTGATGGCGGCGTTGAATAGTGCCGGATGGGATCCCGAAGCGCGCGCACGTATCGCGTTCCTTATCTTGGATGCACCGTGCCATAATGATTCGGCTACCATTGCCCTTTTGCATGACCAGCTGCTCAATGCCGCTTCCATGGGAGTACGCATCGTGCCGGTCGTATGCAGCGGGCTTGGTGAGAGCGGGGAACTGTTAGTCCGCGCGATGGCGCTGGCTACCAACGGTACGTCGTTCTTCCTCACCGACGATTCGGGCATAGGGCATACGCACCTCAAACCCACTACCGACAGCCTCAAAGTGGAGCACCTCAACGACATGTTAGTACGCACAATCGCCGAGTTCAGCATCATGCACGACTGCACCGGACATTGGTCGCAAGAGGAAGAGAACTGGGAAACGGACTTTGTGCCGAATCCGTTTGAAATAAAGGACTTGACCGAGGAAGAACGTCGGCTCAAAGACTCGCGCACCACGCTCTATCTGGTCGATGTGACCGGCAAACTGATCTACGTCTATAACGGCCGTTTGGAGGATGCCGGAGAGAGCCAGATTGCGCACTTACCGCTGCCTATGTTGAGCACAGGCGTCTATATCGTCAAAGCCTTCTACGACGGCGAATGGCATGCCAAAAAGATTTTCCTGCATTAACACCGTTCGCGCATAGCGCCGGAGCGGTAAGCATGCAAGAGTTGTTCGAGCCAGTGTATCTGTTCGAGCAACTCTTTTCCTTTGTCCGTATCTTTGATACGAATCCGATGATCCGAGAAATCCTGCAGCAACGTCCGATTATGTATATCCGAGCCGGAGAGGATCGCTTGCTCGCGGCTCTCGAACGACTCATGTTCCACCAACTGAATGCCGTGGCTGTTGTAAATGAGCGTATATCCCGCAATGCCGGTCTTCTCCTGATAGGGCTTGCTGAATCCGCCGTCTATCACAAAACGCTTGCCGTTGGCGCGCATCGGGGTCTCGCCTTTGATCGTGCGAACAGGCACGTGACCGTTTATAATACGACCGTTCTTGGGGTCTAAACCGAACTCCTCCAGAATATGGCGGCATACCCACTCGTCATCCGCCAAACTGAAATACGCACCTTTCTGCTCCGTCCACGTGGCTTTGTCCGCTAAGAAATAACGCTCGAAAGTGGTCATCTTGTCTTTGTTGTACAGCGGGGAGAACTCGCCTTCCCATAGATAAAGCATATAGTCTAACGCATCCTCTTTTGCTTTGCCTTCTCCGTAATACGCCATACGGATCACTTCGTCCGTGCGGTCCATGAGCGCCTTGCCGGATACCCGTTCGCCGCACACTTCCGCCTCGGCGAACGTACCGTCGGCATTCAGAGGAATAGCCGCGTGATAGAGCAGGAAGCCGTTGCGTACCATATATAGCGAGCCGTGTTCGTACAGCATCTTCAGATGGCGCTGCATCTTCTCGCTCTTGCGGAAAGAACGCCATAACTGATCCATCAGGTCTTTCTCCTCCGCGCTCAATGCGTACGGATCGGCAGGATCCACCGTCGGCAGATTATTGTCCAATAAGGGCTGACCGTGCCATGACCATTGACCGTTTGCCTGCGTCAGTTCGCCTAAGATAGCGCGGTGATCCATTTTCCATTCCGGGTGACGGAGCACCGTCTGACCCTCTAACTTGAACTGGATAATCGAGATCGCTTTGTGCATCTTCGCCATCAGCTGCGCCGAACGCGTCAGACGGGGGTTGTTCTCAAAATCCTTCGTCTGCCAAATAGTACATGGATCGTCGCCGTATGTGGTCATCGCGAAGTTCGCCAAGGGCAGCAAGTTGATCCCGTAGCCTTCCTCCAAGGTCTCGATGTTCGCATATCGGATTGAGACGCGCAGCACGGTAGCCAACAGCGCCAAGTTGCCCGCCATCGCACCCATCCATTCGATATCGTGGTTACCCCATTGGATATCGTAATCGCGGATCGTGGAGAGTACATCCAGTATCTTGCTCGCTCCAGGACCGCGGTCGAAGATGTCGCCTACAATATGCAGCTTGTCTATCGTCAGAGAATGAATGAGATACGAAACGGCAATGATCAACTGGTCTGCGCAGCCTGTTTCGATGATCGCGTCAAAAATAGCGTTGTAATACGTCTGACGGTCGTGTTGCTCCAGATGCGATTCGTGCAGCAACTCACCAATGATATACGCATAGTCTTTGGGCAGCAGACGATGCACTTTCGAACGGCTGTATTTGATCGTCACCGCACGCGCTACATGGATGATTTGGTGCAGGCGAGTCCGATACCAGTCTTCCAACGTCGGCAGGTTCGATATCTGTGCGTTTTGCGTAAAGAGATCTATATAACCTCCTTGGGGCTCGCCGCCTTCATGGGAGAGGGAGAGGGTAGGGTGCTCGTAATATTTCTTGATCAGTTCCAAACGCTCGTCCGGGTAATAGATCAGCGCGCAGATAGCACGCTTCTCCTCCTCGCTCAGACCCTTGGTGCCTTGTCCTTCCCCATAGACTTCATCTACTTTCTTGCGTACCACACCCGAAGCGTTTTTGATCATATGGATGAACGCGGATGATTCGCCGTGAAGGTCGCTCACAAAGTGTTCCGTTCCTTTCGGCAATGACAAAATAGCGCGGAGGTTGATTAGCTCCGTGATCACGGATTGTGCGTTGGGAAATTTCTCGCTCAGTAACTGTAAATATCGTTCGTTTTCCATTGTTTTCAAATTTGCTGCAAAGATACTACAAATTTTGCACATATGCAAACGTACGGGCATTTTTTTTGAAAAAGAAGCGATTTATCGCGAATTATTAGGATATAGGGCGGCTGTCGGGAGCTTGCTCACGAAAAGTTGTTCCTATATCCTAATAATCAGGGGCGTTAGTCCCGTTTCAAAAAAAATGCCCGCGGCTGCCCATATGTTCGGCAAAGTGCGAACGTATTTTCGGTGGGCCCCTGTTCATGATATGAACCCCAAAAGTTAGACACAAAAAACGTGTCGCTTATGGTACATTCATTAGAGGAGAAATTAGAAGTTATCAAGATGCACAAACGAGGTGCAGGAGTTAAATTAATTGTCAAACGACTGAGGCTATCTAAAAGTCTTGTTGCTTTATGGATAGAGCAATATAACCAACATGGAAAAGCCGGATTGATACGTCTTCCACGCAATTGCAGGTATAATTTTGAAGAAAAATGTAAAATTATTTGCGAGATTGAAAAAAAACATGTACCTTTGCACGTTGTTAGTGCAAAGTATCGTGTGGCTCGTTCTACCTTGCGTTGTTGGAGACAAATAGTACGTAGAGATGGGTATGAGGCTTTGCGAGAAGTTAAATATGGTCGAAAATACGCATCTATGGGTCGTCCAAAGAAAAAAGAACCGGTTACAGAATTAGAGAAACTCCAACGTGAAAATGAGTTACTCCGTGCTGAGAATGCCTACTTAAAAAAATTGAGGGCCTTAATGATAGAGAAGGATTGTCTTGCAATAAAGCCAAAGCCTCAATCATCCAATCATTAAGGCCGGAACATAGCCTCGAGGATTTGCTCCAGGTTAGTGGGATGAAGCGTGCAACGTATTATTATTGTATAAAAGAACGTCCTGATAAATACGCATCCTTGCGTAAAGAGATAACTCGTATCTTTGAGGATAATAGGGGTCGTTATGGTTATCGGAAAGTCTATCTTGAATTACGAGAAACAGGACTTACCATTAACCACAAAACGGTTGCCAGATTAATGGTAGAAATGGGCTTACACGCCTATTGTCGCAAGTTACGCTACCACTCTTACAAAGGAGAAGTAGGTAAAACAGCTCCTAATGTTTTAAAACGTGATTTTGCAGCGGACGCGCCTAATCGCAAGTGGACAACAGATGTTACGCAAGTAGATATACAGGGCAAGAAATGTTATCTATCACCGATATTAGATATGTGGAATGGAGAAGTCATCAGTTATGTGATCTCGGATCATCCTAATTTAAAGATGGTGACGGATATGTTACAAAAAGCTTTCCGCAAGCACCGGACATTAGACAATTTAATCATGCACTCAGATCAAGGCTGGCACTATCAGCATGGATACTACCAGCTCTTACTACAAAAGCATGGTATTACACAAAGTATGTCGCGGAAGGGTAACTGTCTGGATAATGCAATGATGGAGAACTTTTTTGGACTGATGAAAAACGAGCTGCTTTATCCTAACAAATGGGATGATATAGAGAAATTTAAAACCGCTTTAAAACAATACATTCGATACTATAATAACGATCGTATCAAATTAAGATTGAAAATGAGCCCGGTACAATATCGAACTCACTTTCAAAATCAAGTCAAATAGTTTACTAATCCGTCCAACTTTCTGGGGTCACATCATTCAAACAGGGAGGACCGAAGTACTACAAATTTCACACATATGCCCGCGGCTGCCCGTTACATATAAAAAAAGAAAATTGTCTTCAATTGTTGATAATTGTTGACCCAAAGAAATAAAAAACACTAAAAATATTTGCGTATCTCAAAAAAAAGCAGTACCTTTGCACCCGAAAAATAAGAAAATGAGCAAACTTTCAAACAATAGAATATCTAATTTTACCCAACCATTGGAAAAAATGTTGAATATGTAGGTAATAGGACAGCGCAACGCCAAAAGCGGTGTACACGATTTGTGTGCATCGCTTTTGTTGTTTTAGCGGCGTTGGCTGTCGCCTATGCCGGCTACCGCCATGCCCGGACGGAGATCGATTATTACACC
>CAMNCW010000005.1 GCA_946534715.1 uncultured Bacteroidales bacterium
GGGCTATGACCGTCTTTATACGCAATTCACGCGTCTCATCGAGCGCGATTTCTACGGCAAGAGTTTTGACAAACCTCTTACCTCTCCCGCCGTGCAGAGCGTGCAGTGGACGGACGAGAACAAAAGCACTATTGCTATCCGTTTTGACCAGGAGATGGTATGGCCGGGCATTATGTGGGGCAGAGACATGAAGGACTATTTCTACGACGAGAAAGAGCAGGCGATTCCGATGAAAAGCGGCCGTGTGGATGCCGCGGACAAACGGGTAGTGCTGCTGGAGTTGGAGAGCACGGCGGCTCGTCCGACGCATCTGACGTATGGCCCGGACAACTATGTCTATAGTTCCACACGCGGGATGGATACGCTCTATGTTGATCCGTGGCTGCGGAATGAGGACGGCTATGCGGCGATGACCTTTAACCGATACCCCATTGCCGACCATAACGCCACGGCGTATGAGAAGATCGAGGAGATGGGTTTCCTGCGGATGAAAGGCGAGGAACTGATTGCGGAGAGCACGGCGGGCATTGACAGTATCATCGTCTATTCCGTGCTCGGACAGATGGTCAAATCCGTAGCCGGAGAGAGGTGCTCCATGGCGGATCTGCCCAGAGGCATTTACAGCGTCCGTATCAACCTCCGCAACGGTGAAGGCCTGAGCACGAAAATACGGAAATAGTACTAACCCCTAAATATGTACCATTATGAAAAAATTTTTCTTCTCTTTTCTCGCATTAGCTGTCGGTCTGGCAGTCAATGCACAGTACACACGGACACTTCCGCTGGACTACAATGATTTCTTCCGAGCTGACGCTATTGCAGCCGATGGCACCCATCTGGAAAAAGCTGAGTATGCAAACACTGCACAGGATGAAACGAACCCCATCATGGCAGATCAATGGAACCGTAGCGGCAAAACAACAAACAGCGAGGGTTCCGGAGAAAATCCAACAATCGCTGCCAGTACGCTTGAGTACAGCAATTATATTGACAACAAGAAAGGCAGCGAAATCAGCTTGCTTGATTTAGGAGGTAGCAGTTTGATCCGTTCGTCTGTATATAGTCTTAATGCAGACAACTCCTATACCGGTCAGCCCTATTATCTGGCCGCACTGGTGCAGATCACAGCAGCCACGGGCAAAGGCGATTTTCTGATGTTTGATGCCAACTATACCGGCAATGCGCAACGCGGCCGTTTGTATGCCAATAAAGAAGGCAGCGGCTACAAGCTGGGCTTGGGTTGGAATGGCGATCCGACCGAATGGAGCGGAGAATTAGCCTTCGGCAGCACGCATCTGGTAGTAATAAAAATCACCCCCGACACGACAGGGACCAATGAAGGTGCGGTATTCTGGATTGATCCTAACTTGAGCAAGGATGAGAGCGATAACACCCCCTTTGCCACCATAGCCGGTGTAGCGGATAAGAAATTATCCTACATCCGTGGTATTACCGTGCGCCAGAGAACGAAGATAGCCGGTAAGTTAGCAGGCTTGCGTTTTGGAACGAGTTGGGCTGAAGTTGTGAAGAACGACGGCTCGGAAACGCCCGACGAACCGGAGCAACCGGAGACGGATAAAGATATTTTTGCCGTAGAAGATTTCGAGTATGAAGCAGGCAGCGCCATTGAAGGCCAAGGCGGATGGGAAGTAAGCACCAAGACCGGCGAGCAAGACGGTATGAGTCCGATGGTCGGCACCGAATCGTTGACCTATGCCGGTTACGGCAGCGGCGAAGGCGGAGCATTGGTATTGGACAGCGTAGCACAGAAAATCACCGGCAGTTTGAAACGCAATACGGTGATGCCTTTCGTGAATGCCAAACTGGCAGCAGACGAGGTAGTCTATACTGCGTTTCTGATTAATCTCAACGCGATGAACAGTACCTCCGGCAAGGATATTTTCACCTATATGAAACAAGGCACAGCCGAAAGCACCAGTACCACGATGCGCGGTCGCGTGCATGTGAAGATAGATAAGGATAAGATGGTATTCGGTATCCATAAAAACAGCCAGGAAATCACGCAGTGGTCTGACTCGCTGGATAAAGCAGAGACGGCACTATTGGTAGTGAAATACGTGAACAAGAGTACCGGCAGTACAGGCGCTGCGGATGAGTTCTATCTGTATGTGAACCCAGATCCCTCGAAGAGCGAGGCGGAGAATGCAGCCAAGATGTTGGTGGCAGACGGCAATGAAGCAGACGGCGGAACAGATCTGCGTTACCTTTGCTTCCGTCAGATGAAGCTGAATGCCACTTTTGACGGTATCCGCGTAGCCAAGACATGGGAGAAAGCCCTCAATTACAAAGCATCGCAAGGAATAGAAGATGTACAGGAAAATGCCGTGCCAGGCACTAAAATCTTGCGCGACGGACAATTGCTCATTCTACGAGGCGACAAAATATATACTATCACAGGTCAACAAATTCAATTAATCATAAATTAACTTTTTTATTAACTATAAATCCTAAAAGTTATGAAAAAACATTTATTTTTAGTAGCTGCTTTGGCAGCAGGAATGGCGTTGAACGCCGAGGTAAAGTTGACAGAAACCTTTGATTACACGGTAGGCGATGCTATCGGTACTGTAGATGGTTGGGAAACTACTGGAGATATCACATCCGGTGATGGTCGTCTTGTAGATGCAACCGTTCTCACCTATTCCAATGCCGGTGGAGAATATATTCTTTCCGGTGAAGGTAAGTCGCTGAGACATAGTTATGCATCCAATAAGACAGGAAACTCCAACGGACAACAATATTTGTCCTATCGCTCGTTTGACAAAGTAGAGTCAACCGTATATTTGTCATATATGTACAAACCGGACGGCAACCAAAGTCAGGCTAACGGTGAGTTGTTAGGCTTAACCTCCGGAACAACAAATCCGTCTGCACGTCCTTGGACAGGAAAAGTTGATGATGCAACAAAAAATACCCATTATCGTTTTGGTTTGACAAAACGTTCCGGTACAAGTAAAGATGTTGTATGGGATGATACTGCTTATCCCATTGAGGACGTTGTATTTTTGGTATTGAAATTCCAAATCACAGAGACAGATACCGTTGCTTCTTTGTTTATCAATCCTACTATCGGAACTACAGAAGAGCCAACAGCTGACTTGGTAGATAATAACGGTGCAGGTCGTGACAAAATTGATGCTATCATGTTCCGTAACCAAGGTGCCAGCAAATCCAACTACTACATAGGCGGTGTGCGTGTTACTACCACATGGGCTGAGGCTGTAGCCAAGAAATCAGAAGGTCCGTCAACAGGAATGGATGAGATCAATGCGGATGTGAAAGCACGCAAAGTCTTTGTGAACGGACAAATGCTGATCGAGCGCAACGGCGAGTACTTTAACATGACCGGCGCTAAAGTGCTTTAATTCGGACATGAAACGCTCCTTAATGGATATACGTACCATGATGCTGGTCCTGCTGCTTACGGCGGCAGGCAGCGTCATGGCGCGTGTTGTTACGGTATCGACCGCCTCGGCGATCAACAAAACCTGGACGGCAGGCGATACCTTGGTGATGCCTAACGGCAGTTATACCAATCTTACTCTCACTCTTCAGGGGACGGGTACGTCCTCTCAACCCATTGTTCTTTGCGCCGCCAAGCCCGGCATGGTCTGTCTCGGCGGATCGAGCAACGTGACGATCAAAGGCAAGTATATCGAACTCAACGGAATTCGGTTCGAAGGGACTTATACGGGCAAGAATCATGTGGTGAACTTCGATGCCGCATCGTCGTATTGCCGTATGACGGAATGCGCGATAGAGGGGTATAACCCTTCAGACGCGACCAAGGATCTGAAATGGGTATCAATCAAAGGCAAGCAGAACAGGGTGGATCACTGTTATTTTGCGGGGAAAACGAACATGGGGACGCTGCTGGTCGTATGGCTTGAAGAGAATGTGATCCCCAAACACCGGATCGACCATAATTATTTCGGTACGCGCGTAGCGAATACCGACGGAGACGGCAAGGCGCTGAACGGACAGGAGATCATCCGCATCGGCGACAGCAACTCCAGTATGCAAGAAGCGCAATGCACGGTCGAACGCAATTATTTCGAGCATTGCGACGGAGAGATAGAGATGATTTCCAATAAATCCTGCGGCAACATATACCGCAATAACACCATTTTTGCTTGTGCAGGGACACTCACTTTCCGTCACGGAAACGGCTGCACGGCGGATGGAAACTGGTTTTTCGGTGAAGGCGCGGCTTCCACAGGAGGTGTACGTATCATCGGAGAGAACCATGTAGTGAAAAACAATTATTTCCAAGACCTGACGGGCAATAATTTCCGTGCAGGTGTCTGTATCGTCCGGGGTAAACCCAATTCGGCGCTTAATGAGTATTTCCAAGTGAAAAACGCCGAAGTGGACGGTAATGTGTTTGTAAATTGCAAAGAAGCATTCTGCGTCAATTATCATTCGTCG
>CAMNCW010000006.1 GCA_946534715.1 uncultured Bacteroidales bacterium
TTATCGCGAATTATTAGGATATAGGGCGGCTGTCGGGAGCTTGCTCACGAAAAGTTGTCCTATATCCTAATAATGCAGGGACGTCAGTCCTTTTTTCAAAAAAAATGCCCGCCTTTGCTATATGTCCGGCAAAATGCGAAAGTATTTTCGGCGGGAACCCGCTTGCGGGAGGGCCGAAGTACAAAAATATCGAACACGAAAAAAGCGACAGCATTTTCATAGCTTTTTTGAAACGATTGAATATCAGTTGAATAAGTGCTCTGAAATTGTCGCGAGTTTTGAAAGTACCCGTAAAATGAAAAGTGACGTTTACGTATATAGAACACGCAATTATATATATAAATAGAGAGGTCTTGCAAAAGATCGAACAATATAAACCTATTTTTATTAACTATTTTAATTTAAATTTTTTATTATGAACACATTACATTCTGCGATGGAAGCAGACCAGGATCTGCACATCGCCAAACACATCGAGCCGGAGAACCTGCCGGCAATGATTCAACCGGTAATGGCTCTCGCACAGAGTGATGCGGAGCGTGACATGTTATTGATGTCGTTGCTGACCGCAGCGGGAAGTTGTATGCCGAATCTCTATTTCCGCTACGGACTGACAGGCAAGAAGTACTATGCTTCACTCCAATGCTTTATCGTCGGCTCGGCTGCTTGCGGAAAAGGTATTGCGAACCTGGCTCTGGAGTTGGTGGGCAAAGTCCACGAAAGTTTGCCTCTGGTGATAGCGGGCGATTCGTCTTATGCCGGTTTCTACAAGCAGTTGGCATCTCAGGCAGGTCGCGGTTATATCCACGAGAGCGAAGGTTCGGTCATTACCGATGTATGGCGTTCGTCTGTAGCGAACTACAACACAGCTCTCCGCAAAGCGGCGGAACATGAGCCTATCACGCGTAACCGCGCGAACAGTTCTTCCAGTATCGCACGCCCGCAGTTGAGTGTACTGCTTACGGGTACGTTCGGTCAGTACAAAGCGCTTGTACCGAGTATCGAAAACGGCTATTTCTCGCGTCTCCTGACGCTGATTGTGAACGACCAGCAGGCATTCAGCCACCGTTATGTTGAGGCAGAGACAGGCTCGAACAGCGTAATGATCAGGGCAGCCGAGCAGATGTACGGTCTCTTTGAGAGACTGTACAAATCGCATCCCATTGAGTTTTTACTTACGAACGAGCAACGGAGCCGTTTGGGACACCATTTGGAGACGGCTTATCCTGCGTTGATGCAAGCGTTGGGCGTGAATTTTCACTCTGTTGTGCTACGTATGGCGGTGCATATCGAGCGTATCGCCATGATACTCACGGCGATGAGACACTCCGCGCTAATACGCGGAGAAGGAGACGAACTAAAAAGCCCGCATACAATGCGGGAGAATGAACATACAGACAGCCGAATGACATTCGGCAAAATAAACGACGCTTTCGTTTGCTCGGATGAGGATTATCAGACTGCGGAGATGATCGGGAATAAGCTGATTCTGCATATGGCGGCGGCATATCGGATGATCAAGGGCGCAGAGGAAGTGAGTGTACCGAAAGTGCAACCGCTGGATCAACGCAAGATGTTACTGAGTCTGCTACCAGAGGAGTTTGAAGTGCAGAATTTAGTAACAGAAGCGAAGGCTCAGGGTTTATCCTATCGGACAGCCACACGCTGGAATGAAGGATGGCTTGAAGAAGGGGTAGTGGTAAAAATCCGCCATGGAGTATATAGGAAGAGCTCTGCTTCCGCTTAGGTAATACCCCCGAAAATCTATAACAAACCACTAAGAATATATAAGTATCACTAACGATTTTAAGAGGAAATACCTATCTATTGCAAAAAAAATGACATGACCGTATTGACCATATTGACCGTTTGGCACATGAAACGGTCAAAACGGTCAAAACGGTCACAACAAAAAATTATTTTAAAAAAAAGGAGATATATTATGGCGCACTATGTAGCATCAGCCGGTTTTGAGAATTTCACCGGAGCAATAAGCAAAAAGAAAATTCAAGGAGATAACCGAATGACCGTTACTCGCCGCAAAAAGATCAAAGATCCATTGACAGGCGAGGTGGTCGGTTTAGGTGCAAAGGAGATCTACATACAGGAAAGCCGTGACTACAAGAAGCACCCGTTAACGCCCAACGAGACATCTCAGCGTTCCCGTTGGCGTGAAGCTTGCCGCGAAGCGGGAACTATCATTCGCGACAAGTCCCATCCCCGTTTCATGGAACTTTACCATCTTTGGCGCGCACAACTCTCCTCCACCACCCCCTGCAAGCAGTTCCCGAACTTCGTCCGAACCGTCTTAGCAACCGAAAAGAGCCCGAACTAACGGGCTCTTTTTCGTTTGTTTGCGGGTTTGATTCTACGGTTTGGTTTGAAGGTTTGAGGGTTTGGCTTCGCTTTTTAAAATTCCATAATTTTCACGATGCAGGATTTATTCAGATAATACACCTATATACTTTCCCAAATCCCTCATGCCAAGTGACGATTTGGGAAAGTATTTCCCATTTTTCTCTCCCCTCATCCCCTCATCCCTCTTTGTCCTGTGTTCGGCCTCCGTTGCCGAAAAGTTTCGTCCATTCCGTCCAAATTGAATTTGGACATTGAACTCTATAGACCGTAGATAATGTATAAAAGAAAACCGCTGGCCAGTGGCGTCAGCGGTCGCATGAAGTTACAAAATGTACGGACATAGCCGCACATCTATCACAATTCGACAAACCGGTGTCGGAACTGTTTAAGCGCGTCGAAGCGCATAAAATAGTCTGTTGAGCCCTGTGGGATTACTACGCGCTCAATACGATTGCACCTATCAAATGCGGTGGGCTCTATTCGCTCTATTGACTTAGATAGGCTAACAGAAGCCAAATTGGGACAGTCTGCGAATGCCCAAGTTCCTATATACTTTGGGCCTTCAGTAATTACTACCTCGTCAAGTAGTGAGCAGCCTGCAAATGCACTTGATTCAATAGACTTAATGCCATTGCCAATTTCGACCCTCTTAATACGACTGCACCCGTCAAAACAACATCTTGTTACTTGATGTATGCCTTGTAATAGAATATCACTCTCCAATGAGAAACAACATAAAAAGGCAAACTCTCCTATATACACAACGCTATCCGGAATAGAAATACTAGATAAATTTCGACGTTGCGAAAATGCGTAATCTGCAATAACTTCAATGCTATCCGGTATGGTTGATCCGTTACAACCATGGACCAGCGTATCAGTAGCAGTTACAATGATAGCATTGCAATTCTCGCGAGAGTCAAACATAGGATTGCCCTGCTCAACGACGAGGGAAGCCAGTTGCTCACACAACTCGAAATTATCCTTTTCTATCACCGTTACACTCTTAGGAATGACCAATGAGGTCAACCCATTACATCCATTAATGGCACAAAGCCCAATACTAGAAACGAAGTCGGGTACGCGA
>CAMNCW010000007.1 GCA_946534715.1 uncultured Bacteroidales bacterium
AATTTTTTTGATACAAATTGAGAATTTCTCTTGCATATATTGAGAATTTTTTGTCCGTATTTGTGCGTTTCTGCAAAAGTGGTAGATATTTGGCGAATTTGTGTTTGTATGTTTGAAGAAAATGTAGTAATTTTGTCATCGAATTTTCAAGAGAAGTAATTAAGTTTAAGGAATTATGCAAATAAGAAATCTATTCACCACTTTGCTTGCAGCACTTACGTTGGCTGCTTGCACAAATACAAATGAGTCTATGAAGAATTGTGAAAATGAGAAGTTTGAGCTCAGTTTTTCGGCTGAGCAGGCGGCGTGGATGAGTGCTATCGCTTGTAATGAGGCTAAGGGAGACCTGGTGGCACTTGAGTCGGCTATTCATAACGGCTTGGAAGCCGAGTTGACGGTTAGTCAGATCAAGGAAGCACTCTCGCAGTTGTATGCCTATACGGGTTTTCCGAGAAGCCTGAATGCACTGGGCGTGTTGCAGCGTGTTATCGGAGATCGCCAGGCGAAAGGTGTGAAGGTTATTATGGGCGAGGATGCAAGTCCGCTCAGCGAGGAATACGATGCACTTAAAGAAGGTACGCGCGTGCAGACGCAGTTGGTGGGCAAGGCTTTCGAGTATGAGTTTGCGGAAGCGACGGATTATTACCTGAAGGCGCATTTGTTCGGAGATATTTTTGCCCGCGATAACTTGACGTATGCCGACCGTGAGTTAGTGACCGTTTCGGCGTTGAGCGGTTTGGAAGGCGTGGAGCCGCAACTCAAAGCACACATCGCCGGCGCACGTAATATGGGCGTTAGTGAAGAGCAGTTACAAGGTATCATAGTCGCCCTCGCGGCAAATGGCCTTTTGTCCGAAGCCGGACGCTTAGCGAAAGCTTATGATGAGTTATCTAACAGCGCAAGCGGTCCAACAACGAAGTGGTCTGTTGGCTCGCCCAACTCCGCTTATGCGCAGTATTTTGTAGGACAGAGTTATCTGCAACCGTATTTGGGCGGTGTGGCGAATGTGACGTTCGAACCGCGTTGCCGCAACAACTGGCATATTCACCACGGAGCGGTACAAGTGCTGATTTGCGTGAGCGGAAAAGGCTGGTATCAGGAGTGGGACAAGCCGGCAGTTGCGCTTACTCCCGGAACCGTGATTGCTATTCCGGAAAGTGTCAAACACTGGCACGGTGCTGCCGCGGACAGTTGGATGCAGCACTTGGCGATTCATACCCAAGAGCAACCAGGTGCCACGAACGAATGGCTTGAGCCTGTTAATGATGAACAATATAATTCATTAGGGAAATAAGAAAAATCCTAAATCTGCATCAAAAGTGCAGATTTTTTTGTATTTCCTGCAGAAATCCTTGCATATATCAAATATTTTTAGTACCTTTGCAACCGAATTTGCAAAGACAAGAAAAACAGATGTCAACCGTTTCATACATATCGCAATTATCCCCTGTGCTCTTTTGGGATATTGATCGTGAGCACATGGATTTGTATTGGCTTCCGACAAGGATATCAAAAATAACCATCGTCCCCTCTCCGAGACCGTGCTTCCGAGCACTCAAGAATAGGAGAAAGACAAGCGCAAAGCGTTACGAAAATAATAATAATTACTTAATTAATCGTTCCCTTTAGGAATAAGAACTATGAATGATTATCGTTTCATAAACATTGACCAAGAGCCGACAGATGAGCAATTAGAGCAGTTGATGCACGAGGTTGCTGTTGAGGCAAAAGAGCGTCACGACCGAGCGCACGCTGCTTATTTCGCACATATAGACCAAATGATACAAGCTATATGAGGAAACCCGTGCTCATAGTGATTGCTGGTCCGAACGGATCCGGTAAAACATCCACTACGCGTTTGGTTATCAAACACGAGTGGGCGGATCAATGTGTCTATATCAATCCGGACGAGATTGCGCAGACGAAGTATGGCGACTGGAATGATGTCAATGCCGTGCGTCAAGCGGTTGAGTATTGCGAAGAATGGCGCGAGCAACTACTGCACGATCACAAAGATTTTATCTTTGAGACGGTTTTGTCTTCTGATGGTAAAGTGGATTTCTTGAAGCGTGCCAAAGAAGAAGGTTATTTCATTCGAATGTTCTTTATTTGTACCGAGTCGCCGACAATCAATGCAGCGCGAATAGCGAACCGCGTTATGGAAGGCGGACACGATGTGCCGATACAAAAGATTATTTCGCGCTATGAAAAAGCGATAGTGAATGCTGTCAAAGTGATGCGGTTTGCTGATAGAGCGTATTTTTATGACAACTCTATTGATAACCAAAATGCGCAGTTACTGTTCCGTACAGCAGAAGGACATTTCGCAAAACGCTATACAGATAGCATTCCAGAATGGGCAAATAAGATTTTGCAACAAACTAAATAACATCGTCCCCTTCTCCGAGACGTAAAAGATGGAGAAAGACAAACTCATAGTGAACGGACTTCGTGCATTAAACAATTATGATTATGAAAAAGACTCTACTATTACTGATTTCTTGTGTGTATATCCTTACTATGACTTCCGCAGAAGATTTCCTTCTCCCTGATTATGATGGCATTCAAGCAATGGGGAAATCCAATTACAATTTGCTTTTAAATCGTTTTCAGACACAAGACACGACTCTGTCCATCCGTGATTTTCAGGCTATTTACTATGGCTCGGCATTTTATGGGGTTCCTTCATCAGGAATGAGCATGAAACGGCTAAATGCTATTTATGAAGCAGACGGTAATGAGGGCGTCATCATGTACGTAGATTCGTTATTATCGGAATCGCCTTTGAATCTAGGCGCACTACGAATGCGTTTTATAGCAGCATACAATGCAAATGATAGTATCACTACAAGCAAATATTTATGGCAGTATGATCGGCTAATGGACGCTGTTTATGCAACAGGTGATGCTTTAACAGAAGAGACTGCACTACATGTGGTTTGTGTTAATGACGAGTACACAATTATGAATTATGTTATGCAGGTGGAGTTGGAACAGCAACACCTGACTTCTTCTATGTGCGACAAGATGGACATCGTTACAAAGAAAGGAACGAAAATGTCTGTTTACTTTGATGTTCAACTCGTTCTTGCGCTAGAAAACAGAATGTTCTCTACGAGCAAAAAGCCCTTCCGATTCAAATACAAAAGATAATTTGAGAGTTCAAAACTAAAAGATGGCCGATATACCATAACCTAATCTTAAAAAGCGTACATTTCTTGTACGTTTTTTGTGTGTTTCTGCAAAATTGGTATATATTCGGGCGATTTGTGTTTGCGTATCTGCAAAAAATGTTGTAACTTTGCAGCGAATTTCAGATAAGAAAGAAAATATGAGTAAGTTTTTAACCCTTATGCTCGCGGTAATTACTTTTGCTGCCTGCACAAATTCCAATGAAAAAATGAATAAATGCGAAAATGACACATGGGACAAAGTTTTCCCGCTTAGTGAGAAAGTAAACCATAAAAAGGTATCCTTCCAAAACCAGTACGGTTTCACTTTGGTGGGCGATCTCTACACACCTAAGTCTGTCAGTCCGCAGGACGGTCTGTCAGCGGATCGGTCTGTCAGTGAAACGATCAGGCAGCAAAGCGGTCTTCCGGCAATCGCGGTGTCCGGTCCTTTCGGCGCGACCAAAGAGCAGAGTTCGGGGCTGTATGCCATGAAGATGGCAGAGCGCGGGTTTGTTGCACTGGCTTTTGATCCGTCCTTTACAGGCGAGAGTTCGGGCGAACCGCGTCGTACGGCATCGCCGGACATCAATACCGAAGACTTCATGGCGGCTGTGGAGTTTCTGAGCCAACTGCCCGAAGTGGATGCCAACCGCATAGGTATCATCGGTATCTGCGGCTGGGGAGGTATTGCGCTCAATGCTGCTGCGGCTGATACACGCATCAAAGCGACCGTAGCTTCCACGATGTACGACATGACGCGTGTCTCCGGCAATGGTTATTTCGATTCCGCAGATAATGAGTCAGCACGTTACGAAGCACGTCAAACTTTGGCAGCACAACGCCTCACAGACCCGCAAGCCATGGCGGGTGGCGTCATAGACCCGCTGCCGGACGATGCACCGCAGTTTGTCAAGGACTACTACGATTACTACAAGACCCCGCGTGGCTATCATGCTCGCAGCGGTAACTCGAATGACGGTTGGCGTGTTATCGGCACGCAAGCATACTCCAACAGCCGTTTCCTGTATTATATCAATGAGATCCGTTCTGCTGTTCTGATCATGCACGGCGAGAACGCCCACAGCCGCTATTTCGGTGAAGCGGCGTACCATTACATGGTGGACGGCAAGGCAGACGGCTACAAAACCGTTGTTGCTCCGAATCCGTGTCCCGAGAACAAAGAGTTGCTCATTATCCCCGGTGCTTCGCATTGCGACCTCTATGATGGCGGCTATACCGAACCTGAAGGAAAAGGCGAGCCCAAGAACCTCATTCCTTGGGATAAGTTGGCGGAGTTCTTCAACAAGAATCTAAAGTAAATTGCATATATGAAAGTAGTTGTTATTTCAACAAGTCTCCGGGCGGGATCGAATAGCCATCAGTTGGCGGAGCAGTTTGCGGAAGGCGCTAAAAGCGCAGGACATGAGGTGGAGCTGATCTCGTTGCGAGGCAAAGAGATAAAGTTCTGTATCGGTTGTCTGAAGTGTCAGCAGACCGGCGCGTGCGTGTTCAAGGATGATGTGCCGGCAATCATGGAGAGTGTGCTCAACGCGGATGTCGTTTGCTGGGCAACGCCGATTTATTACTATGAGATGTCGGGGCAGATGAAGACGCTCATCGACCGCATGAATGCTATGTACCCTAAGGATTACAAGTTCCGCGACATCTACCTGCTGACCACGGCTGCCGAGGATGAGGAGTTCACGCCCAAACGTGCCGAGAGCGGTTTGCAAGGATGGATCGATTGCTACGAGAAGTGCGCACTAAAAGGACATTTGTTCTGTGGCGGCGTGAATGATCCGAAAGAGATTGCAGGCAATGCCAAACTTCAAGAGGCGTACGAACTGGGTAAACGAATATAAAAATCGGGCAACACCCAAAGAAAAGTGATCTTCGGGTCACTTTTTTTTGAAAATGTTCGATTTAATTTGTTTATTTCGAAAAAAAGTTGTAACTTTGTATTCAGATTGACAATTAAATCAATATTATTATGAAAACCAGTACAAAAATATGGATGTGCCTTGCGGGTGTAGCACTCGTGGCACTCGGCGTAATGTGTATCCTCTACCCGGGAACCACATTGTTAAGCCTGGCGTGGGTATTCGGTCTGATGTTCTTTCTGGGCGGTTGCACGGAGATGGCAGCCTGGTCGGCAACACGCGGATTTATTCCTATGAGCGGCCTGATGTTCCTTTCGGCATTGCTGCAAATCATTCTTGGTGCAGTCATGGTTTTCCATCCGGCTCCGTTGATGGTTGCTTTGCCGTTTAT
>CAMNCW010000008.1 GCA_946534715.1 uncultured Bacteroidales bacterium
GGCTGCGTCAAGGCGACACCGCTGATAAACGGCTTGTTGCCGGCTACGTAATTCGTCAGCGATACATCATCTATATATAATGTACCCGCGCCTAAGCCGCAATCGCTGACCGTCAGCATCACTTTGACTGCCTCCGAAGCGTCATTGATGATGATCAAGTGCTCCGTCCAAGTCTTGCCGAACGGGCCCTCCAAGTATTCTACATCAATGGTGTCATTGCCGATGATTTTGCTCACCATGATATTACCGCGGGTCTCGTTGGCGCTGCCCGTCAACCAGAAACGCAGTACACCGGCGGTCTTCACTGCCGGAGAAATCATGCGGGCGTTGTTACATTTATCCGCGCTCTCGGTCTTGTTGAACGAGATCGAACGCTCCGCCGTACCGTAATCGCCATGGTTCTTGCTCGTGGATGCACCGGCACCGGTGATTGTCCAGGCACCGTTGGTGTCGAATCCCTCCTCAAAATGAGTCTTCGGCTGGTTTTCATCCTCCGGCTCTACCGGCTGCACTTCCGGACCGGTATAGTTGACCGCCTCTTCCCAAGTGGTCGCTATGCGAAGATGGGCGATCTGCAAGGACGAACCGCCATCACGGATCTTCATGTCTATCGCCTTCAAACCGCTCGGGTCACTCGTGCCCGCATCCACATCCGTACTCACTGCCGCATATTCGCTCAGGTTCGCCTCCTTGTACCCCAACGGAAAATCCACATACACCGATGCTACGTCATTAGAAGAACCCTCCACAAACGCATATTTGAGCACTACTAAATAAGTCTTCCCGAGTTCCAGACTCTTCGTATAAACAGGCGTAGTATTAGCGCGCGTGATACCTATCTGATACCCCGTGCCGGCTTTCTTCGTGAAGAGCCGTCCGCGCTGCGTCGTGGCGGTACTGCCGTCGAAACTCATAAAGTCGCGCGCGTTATTAGAAGGTGTAGCTACGTTCAGCAGGAAAGCGGCATACACCGCACCGCTGTTAACGCTCTTGTTCGTATCGAAGGTCTTGTAGAGCACGCGCTGTTTGGAGGTATTCTCCAACGTGGCTTGCGGAATAACTGCACCTAAGCCTTGTGCCTCCGCCCCTGTGCCGTAATAAGGCATCGTCATCCCCTGGCTGCTCACCGTGAAGGACGGTGTCGCCCCGTACGCATTGTCCGCCTTTGTGGACACAGTCCATGCGTTCGGCGTTCCCTGACCCTCCAAGGCACTGCCGGCTGAATAATCAAAATCTTCCACTAACAGCACGCTCGCGTGCGCGTTTATTAATAAGGAAAATAGAACGATAATACTGACTAATGGTTTTTTCATAATTTAGTCTCCTATAGCATATTGTGGTATTGTCTCCAGCGAAACGCCAACGGACGGAGCGCCAACAGGCACTACCGGCGAGGCACAAAGCATTTGACTATTGGTTATTACTACGGTGGTAGTTATTGGGTGTATGTACGTTTTCATAGCGTATCAGTTGTTAAAGGGTTAATGGATTCTTTGACCTGTTATGTCATACTGCACTCCGTTGCGGATGATCACCACGCTGCCGTTGAGCAGCAGTTTGGCAGGCTTGCTTCCGGTCTCAGCAGCACCGATACCCGTGGGCGTTTGCTGGGGCTCAGCCTTCATGCTCACCCGCCGGCGACCCGGGGCTTTCGGTGCGGACGGATCAAAGACGGACATATTGCTGATATCGAAATAGGCTCTGTTCTCGCCCACATAATACTCGCGGCCGTTCGTGCAGTATAACAGATTATTGGACAACACATACTTATTCGCACCTCCCGATATAGCTTTCACGGTAAACGAACCTTTCAAGCCGTTTGTACCGCTCGTCTCGACATCACCTACTGCATCACCGACCAGCGGGATATTCAACTCGTCGGAGTGCGCCAGGAACACATACGGCTTGCCGGCTACCAGGGAAGTAACCTCGTCAAAAACGATCTCGCTCAACTGGTCATTCACCATCACTTTGCCTGCCACTTCAAAGAACACCGCACCGGCGGTACTGAGATCCTCAGATGCTTTCGGCAGGCAAATAGTACCGTAATTGCCATTCGTCACCGGGCGCGTATAACTGTCCGTTATTTCCGCAGCAGTCGTAACCGCCACTGCCTCCGACAGTTCCGAATCCACCGTCGTCTCTCCGTCTCCGACAGCCGCCACTTTGTAGGTATAAGCGGTTGCTGGAGCCAATCCTGTAATATTAAATTGCGTTATGCCGGCACCGGTTATTTCTTTGGTAGTTTGACGATCTCCATTTTCTTTAAACACTACTATCCTGTAGCCACTTGCATTAGAAACCTCCTCCCATTGGGCGGTAAAGGACTTTGTCACGATATTGACGGCTTTCGGATTTGTCGGCACTTCCAAATCAACAGGAACGGTAGGATAAGTAACGATCTTCCAGATATATTTAGCACTACCGTCTGCATTGGCAATACGTAATCTGGTTCGATTGCTACGATTCAAAACTTTACTTAAACGATAACATGTATTAGTGTTTTCGCACTCAAACGTCTCTATCGCTTCCCAAGTATCAGTGTGATAATCAAACGTATCCAATGTAAACGTATGGGCTTCCCCTCCTACACTTGCATAGATATCTATTCTATTTATACTGGTCAGCTCCGGTAAAATAATCGCTCCACCGTTTGATTTTTTATCCATGTTAAGCCGAGGTAAAAAGCTTTCTCCTGCCGGCCCCACTACACTCCCCTTTTGCACAACCGTTTTAATGAGTTTATATCCTTCCACTTCATTTGTCGAATACTGGAATGGCGTAGTTGCTATCGGCGTTCCCCAAATCTCTGTGTTGCTGAAATCTGTGGTTATTCTATCTAAAACAAGCATCGGATAAGCAGCAATCTTCCAAATAAATTTGGTACTTCCGTCTGAGTTTACCAAACGCAGGCGTGTTTTTTCTTCGCTATTAAGTATTGTTTCAAAACGATAGCAGTCAGTTGTAGCAAAATTATAGGTTTCTACATCTACCCATTTGTCAGAAGCATAATTGTATTTCTGAAGTATAATTTTCTTTTCAGCAGAACCACTGCTTGCATATATCACAACTTTTTCCACTGATTTTAGCAAAGGTAATTCTACATAACCATTTTTATCTATGGAGATTCTGTTCCCATATGTAATATTTCCTTCGGGATATACATATATCTTAGAGCCACTTTGCATTCCTGCTGCTGCAAAAACAAAACCGTTTAATGTGCCACTAGGGAATGTTCCGGATTGATAAGCACTTCCACTAATTTCTCCCCATGTACCATCCTTAAAATCAGTTTCCACATAATTTATTGCATCACCAGAAGGAACAATTGCTTCTTTTACTACATCTGCCCAGTTGTCGCCGAAACGCAGA
>CAMNCW010000009.1 GCA_946534715.1 uncultured Bacteroidales bacterium
TTCCAAGTGAAAAACGCCGAAGTGGACGGTAATGTGTTTGTAAATTGCAA
Source organism: uncultured Bacteroidales bacterium (assembly GCA_946534715.1). Classification (GTDB taxonomy): domain Bacteria; phylum Bacteroidota; class Bacteroidia; order Bacteroidales; family Paludibacteraceae; genus Colicola. Next base: position 51 of record CAMNCW010000009.1, read on the forward strand.
AGAAGCATTCTGCGTCAATTATCATTCGTCGGGCGAATGTGACCTGTTGGCGGAGAACACGACGATAAGTAACAATACAGTCTATAACGATGAGTCGCACACGTCTTGCCGCGTGGTGACCCAGGCTGTTTCCGGGGGCAGTGTCAGTTGGAGCGGAAATACGTATAAAGCCGGCAAGTTCAGCGGATACACGGCATCGTCTCCGGCTTGGAGCAAGCAGAGCTCGATGGCGAGACCGTCCGTGCCAACGGATATTCCCTCCGCGGACAACAGCGGTCCGGCATGGAGACGGCATGATACTCCGACAGTGTTGGAGGAAGTACAAAGGGACAATGTACAAGGTACAAAGTTTATGAAGGACGGCGTGATCTATGTGAAGTACAAAGGGACAATGTACAATGTACAAGGGAAGGTGGTTGATAATTGACAATTGATAATTGATAATTTTAATAACCTATGAAAAATACAATTTTAACCTTGTTTATGCTGGTTTGTGCGGCGGCGATGTACGCCGACGTGCGTGTGCAGGGACGCGTCATCGATGATGCCGGCGAGCCGATGATCGGCGTCAATGTGGTCATTCAAGGCACGGGTACAGGAACGCTGACCAATATCGACGGCGAGTTCAGTATGGACGTTCCTTCCGCGGAGTCAGTGATCGTGCTCTCGTACATGGGTTATCAGAGCCGCGAGCTGCAAGCCGGAAAGGGACAGTTAGGCACGGTCACCTTAGAGGAGATGGCGCAGAACATTGACGAAGTGGTCGTTGTGGGTTATGGCGTGCAGAAAAAGAGCCACTTGACGGGTTCGGTCAGCAAGTACTCCGATGAGAACTTGGGAAATCAGGCTGTGTCTCGTCTCGACCAGGCGCTGCAGGGCAAGATCGCCGGTGTGACGATCAATAACGTCTCGTCGGAGGCAGGCTCTGCGCCGCAAGTGCGTGTGCGCGGCATGGGCTCTTTGTCTGCGAGCAATGAGCCTTTGGTTGTTGTGGACGGCTACCCGATGAGTGACGGCCTGAGTTTCATCGATATGAACGACGTCGAGTCGATCGAGGTGCTCAAAGATGCGGCTTCGGCGGCTATCTACGGCAGCCGAGGTGCTAACGGCGTCATTCTCATCACCACCAAAAGCGGTGACATTCAGAAAGCCAAGTACTCGATCAAAGCCTATACCGGTTTCAAACAGGCGTACCAACTTCACGACCTGATGGATTCGCACGACTATGTGAATATGCTCTATCGCGAGCAGGAATTAGGCGGTGCAGCACCGACCAATTCCGAGAAGGCATGGCTCAGCATAGATAATCACACCGATTGGCAACGGGAAGCGCTGCGTAACGTAGCGAACATAACGAACGTGCAGTTCTCCGTTTCCGGAGGAAAGAAAGAGTGCAAATACTACGTCTCGGGCAGTTACACGGGGGACGACGGTATTATGATCAACAGCCGGTATGACAAATTCAACGTGCGTGCGAAGATCGATGCTACGCTCTCGAAGATCGTGTCGGTGGGGGTCAACATAACGCCTTCTTACACCAAACGTGAATCGCCCGCTACGAACTTCATCGATTTCTACCGCACGTACTCATGGCTTCCTGTGCGGCATACGGAATACACTGCCGCCATGACCGGTCAGCCTGTCGGGTCGTATGCACACGGGCGGCATTTCAACAATCTCGAATACACGGACAAAGACGGCAATACGTTCACCGCGAGCCCCTGGGGAACGAACAATAACAACCCGCGGTGCGTCATGGACAACGAGAAACGCTACACCGAGGACTATCGTCTTAACACCTCGGCTTATATCAATATCAACATTTACAAAGGTCTCACATTCCGCTCGCAGAACGGCTTCTACGTGCAGTACCGCGATAATAACATCTATCATAACGCGAACGCGAAGAGTGACGGCGATGCCAACTATGCGCTCTATACGAACAGGCTGCGCATCGACCTGCTGAGCGAAAACACGCTCAATTATACCGCCCAATGGGGGAAACATGAGTTCGGGGCGATGGCAGGATTTACCGCCAACAGAGTGCGTCTGCGCACCGCCGGCATCAAGGGCACCTCTTTCCCCACCGACTATGTGCCGACTATCAATGCCGCGACGGACATCGTGATCACCGAGAACGACGGCACACGCCGCACTTATACGCTGGAGGAGCAGGAACTGCTGATGTCCGTCCTCGCGCGTATCAACTACAGTTACGGGGACAGATACCTGGCTTCTGTCAGTTTCCGCGCGGACGGTTCGTCCAAGTTCGGTCCGGAACGTCAATGGGGATATTTCCCCTCTGTGTCGATCGGCTGGCGTATGAGCGAGGAAGAATGGCTTAAAGACCAGGCATGGCTCAACCAGCTCAAACTGCGCGGTTCATGGGGCGTGACGGGTAACAACGACATACCCAACTACGCGGCATACGACAAACTGAATGCCGCTAACTACACCTTCGGTACGTCGAACACGCTCTTCCCCGGATTGGCGAACACCGGCGCTACGCTCGGTAACAAACGTATCTCGTGGGAACAGACCAACGAGTTCGATGCGGGATTTGACATCTCTATGTTCAAGACACGCCTTAACCTCTCCGTCGATTATTACTATTCCATCACCAAGAGCCTGCTTTTCCAGCAGCCGGCATTGGCGGTCACCGGCTATACGAACTACTGGAACAACATCGGCAAAGTAAGAAACCAAGGCGTGGAGATCGAACTGCATACCTATAACATCAAAAACAAAAAGTTCGAATGGCAGACACAGCTCAATCTCTCGACCAATAACAACCGTTTGCTCGAACTTGACGGCACTTCCGAAAGGCTGCTCAGTTACGGCGAACGGAGCGAGGTCTATGTCGCGCAGGTGGGCGGTCCCTCGATCCAGTACTACGGCTATCGCACCAACGGCGTATGGACGTCACAAGAGGAGATAGACGATTTCTTAGCCGGACGACCCGCTACGGATGTGTTCCTTGTGGGGAAGACCGTCGTCCCCGGCACACTCAAAGTGGTGGATAAAGACGGAAACGGCATCATCGACGCGTACGACCGCGATGTGCTCGGAACACCATTCCCGACACTGACCTGGGGTATGACCAACACCTTCCTTTTCTACGGTTTTGACTTCTCCTTTATGTTCCAGGGCGTGGCTGGCGTGACCGTCCTCAACGGAGACGGCTATTATCAGGAGACCAAGAAGATCAACACCGCCTATACCACCAACCGGTATATCTCTCCCGCAGCACCCGGAGACGGCAAAACACCCACATTCGCCAACGGAAACGGTATGCCGTGGGAGCTGACCGACTATCTCCTGCAAAACGCATCCTATGCCGCACTCAAAGATATCACACTCGGCTATCGCTTCGATAAGAAACAGCTACGCCCCGTACATCTCAACACCATACGCCTCTATTTCTCCGTGCAGAACGCGGCATACATATGGGGCAAGAGCTACAAGGGTATCAACCCCGAGGCACGCTATACCTCCAATCAGTACGCTTCGCCCTTGGTGGACGGCTATCAGCGAGGCGGATTCCCTATCCAACGGACTTATACTTTCGGCTTGGAGATAGGATTTTGATAATTGTGAATTGTGAATTGTGAATTGATTATGAAAAAGTATTTTTTGTACATAGTACTTTGTCCCTTATGCCTTTTGCCGGCGGGGTGCGATTTGAAGATGCAGCCGGTTTCGGAAATAGGCGAGGGTAGTTTCTATCAAAACGCACAGGAAGTGAATGCTGCGGTAGTGGCATGTTACAACGGCTTGCAGGCGCCGATGCGTTATCAATGGGAGTTGACAGAACTGCGTTCGGACAACTCGCGTTTGCAATCATCCGCCACTACTTCTACGGACAGGACGATGCAGCTCGATTTTGACCAGTCGCGTATTTCCGCTACGAGCGAGCATGTCTATAACTACTGGAAAGCGGTATATCACAATATAGCGCGCTGTAACGCGGTGCTGATGCACTTGGATGTAGTCAAGGACGCTGCGCTGAGGAATCAGTATGAGGCGGAGGCTCGTTTCATCCGGGGATATCATTATTTTGATTTGGTGCGCCTCTTCGGTCCGGTCTTTATCGTGGACAAACGACTTGATGCGGTCTCTGCGCAGAACTATACCCGCAGTACGATAGAGGAGGTCTATACGTTCCTTACCGCCGATCTGCAGTTCGCGATCGATCATCTGCCGGCCTCTTATCCGGAGAATGAGAAAGGACGGCTCACATCCTGGGCGGCGAAGGCACTGATGGCGAAAGTGCGTATGACCCAAGGGCGCTGGGACAAGGAAACGGAAGACTTATTGAAAGACATCGTTGAAAACGGCGGCTTTGCGCTGCAACCCACTTATGCCGCGGTGTTCGATATCAATAACGAACTGAATAACGAGATTCTCTTTACCATCCGGTACACGTCCGGCGGTATCGGTTTAGGCTCGCCTTTCGGCAACTGGTTCGCGCCTTTGCAGAGCGGGGCGGCAGTGATCAACGGCGGAGGAAACGGCTATAACTATCCTTCCGACGATCTCGTCTCCGCCTATTCGTCTGCCGACAGACGCAAGGATGTTACCCTCGCGCTGGATTATACGGACGACATGGGAAAAGTGGTGGATCGCCGGTACGTGAAGAAATATCTCTCGCCGGTGGTACTCAAAGAGGACGGAGACAAGGATTGGCCGATTATCCGCTATGCCGACGTGCTGCTGATGTACGCCGAGGTGCTGAATGAGAAAGTGGGCCCCGCTGCTGCGCTACCTTATATAAACAGCACGCGTACACGCGCAGGACTTAGTGCTTTAAGCGCGGCGGAGGTGGCGAACAAACATCAGATGCGTATGGCAATCGAGAAAGAGAGACGGCTGGAGTTTGCGTTTGAGAATCATCGCTGGTTCGACCTCATCCGCACCGGACGGGTTATCGAAGTGATGCACGAGCATTGGAATAACGAGACGTATTACGCCGACATTGTGGCTGAGACCGGACCTATCGTGCTCAACGAGAGTCTGATCCTGCTGCCTGTTCCGCAGAAAGAGATAGATATCAACCAAGCTATCACACAGAATGTGGGATATTGATAATTATCGAGATCACGAGATCACGAGATCACGAAAAAAAGAAAAAAGAATTATGAAAAAGCATATTTTGTACATAGTACTTTGTCCCTTTGTCCTTCTGTTGGCGGGGTGCGAGAAAGCGTATATTCCTTCGACGGAGAAACAGCCGCCGGTACTGACCGGTTTCAGTCCCAAAGAAGGAGAGATAGGCACGGAAATAACGATCACAGGTGATAACTTGCAACGCGTCGATACCGTTCTGATCGGTGGTACCGCTGCGGCTATCGCGTATCGCGTCAGTGCGCAGAAACTGATCGCCAAAGTGGTCTCCGGTAACAAAACCGGCGTCATCCGCATCGCCAACGTGACCGGTTCTGCTATTTCCCAAGAGCCTTTTACCGTCCACTATGCCGTACCGTCCATTAAAGAGTACCCGACCGAAGGCACGGTCAATGCCGAAGTGGTGGTGGAAGGCGAGAACCTGCATTTTATTGACCAGGTGTTAGTAGCGGGTCTGCCGGCGGTGATCATTGCGCAACGCAAGCAGGAACTGGTCTTCAAAGTGCCCTATTCCGACGAGGAGAGCAAAGTGTCGCTGCGTTTTACTTATTTCGACGGTGATGCCACACAGTCTATCGGTGCGGAAGGCAATTCGTTTACCGTACTCAAAGAAAAGCCCCAAGTGACCCTTTGTCCCGCATCGCTTACCAAATACGAACCGGCGCTGCTACAAGGCGAACACCTCAAACTGATCGAGCGTATGATGGTGGGTACGCAGCCCGTAGAGATCAAACTGCAATCCGACGAGGAGATTCTTTTCGATATGCCCACCAATTATTTCGGGGGAAACATGACCGGTGATCTCAAGGGCATTTATTACGGCACGAAGGAGATCGTCCTTGCCGAGAATTTCCAAGTTATAGCCGATCCTAATGAGCCGCGTTATTATACCTATAAGAATGTGCTGCTCAGTGCCCGCGAGGCGTATGGCGGAAACGAAGAGCCGTTCTTTGATGCAGAGACGGGGACGGTTATTTCCAGTTGCGACGCGGCGGATAACATCCCTGTTATCGATTTCCTGCTGTACGACCAAGCGGGGTATGTGCAGTTCTACGGACCCCATAACAGCGACAACACAATCAAGAACTTCAAATGCCAAGGCAAAACGATCGACCCGCAGGACGGTTCATGGCGGCTCTTCTATGACGATGAAGCCGGTATAGTGACCTGTTTCCGCGTACTCAAGCCCGAAGTGGAAGCCGAGAAAGCCATCATCGATGCGTATGAAGCGGGCACGATCGTTGAACTGAACGATGCGTTCTTTGCGGAGGTCAGTGACCCGCAGTCCAAAGCGCCACGCGTCTATCGCTCCTCTGCAGATCAGGGATATTCCAACTCCCATTTCTCACTCGACTCGTACCCGTACGGGTGGATCAAGAACTTCACTACCGGCAAAAACGGAATCATCAAAGTAACCGGCATGCCCAAAGAGGCACTGAACGGAAGAATTCCGGAAGTGACGTTTGATATTATCTGGAGCAAATAGGCGGAGAATGGATAATTGACAATGATCGGGATCACGAAGTCACGAGATCACGCGATCACGAAAAAAAGAAAATGAATTATGAAAAAGCATATTTTGTACATAGTACTTTGTAGCTTTGTTCTTTCCTGGCAGCCGGTAATGGGCAAGACGC
>CAMNCW010000010.1 GCA_946534715.1 uncultured Bacteroidales bacterium
CGCAGGAGAATATCCGCTGGTATGCCGTGTCCGCTCCTTGGACGCTTCGCAAGCTCCTATTAGTGAATGGGCTTCTGTTGATTTCACGTTAGTAATAGAGGATGAGCAAGGCATCGAGGATGTCAATGCTGACACCCCGACCAAAGCCCGTAAGATCCTCCGTGACGGCCAGATCTTCATCCTCCGCGGGGACAAAACCTATACTCTCCAAGGTCAAATAAAGTGACCAAGTAACTAAGTACCAAGTACAAAGAAACAAAGGATGGAAGTGTCAATAGTGGCACTTCTTTCTTTATTTTGCAGGAAAATAATGAAAATATGGCGAAAAGTTTCAAAAATGCTTGCGTATATCAACAAAAAGTTGTATCTTTGCAGCCGATTTTGTGGTGTGTGGGCACCGGATCGGTCGCCGCACTTAAAAGGGAAGGCTGTGTAAATCAGCCGCTGTCCCGCAGCCGTGAGTCTTATTCAACCGCGTTTCTGCACTCAAAAACCACTGTTACAACCGTAATGGGAAGGTTAGAAACAAGGGAGACGAGCCGGAAGACCTGCCACGAATGATTAGTACCGTTGTACCGCTTAGCGGTTAAACGCCCTCGTGGATTGGGGCACCGGAGAAAATGAGAAAAACACCTGACACAATCGGAACGGCAGATGCCGTGTAATGACGTGTACAAAGCGGAAGAACGCTTTGTGCTTTTTGCGTGTGCGCCTGAATGACGGTGCATTGCGTTTTTGCGTGTAACCAATTATAACTATTATACTAACAACAAACAAAATTCAGTAACAATGAAAAGAATGTATCTTTTTCTGATGTTGCTCGCCATGGGATGGTGGAGCAGCACAGCAAAGGCAGAGGATTATCTCATGCCGAAATGGGGCTATGAAGAAAAGACCATAGCCACAGGGGAGACACTCACTTTCTATGATTTTATGGGAGAGAGTGACATCCCGAGTTCCAGTTCCAGTAACAGTTACAGCACCGTTGTTTTTAAGCCCGAGGAAGCAGGTTACGGCATCCGGATCGTATTTGAGTACATCGAAGTAGCAGATGATGGTTCGGGCTGGGTTTCGTATCTGGATGTGTTTGACGGGGTGTTTGACAAGAATCTGGTCAGCAACGGAACTTATCCGAGCAGCGTTAGCAGCTCCACAACTCCGTTCTCCCAATTAGCCACCCCGCTGAAGCACTACGAGAACGGCAATTTCAGCAATGAGAGTTTTGATGCCACAGGTGCGCTGTCTGTTTGTTTCCATTACCGCTATGCCGGTGCTTCGCGGGGTTGGAAAGCAACGGTCAGCACCGTTAAGTTGCAAGACATGGAACTGAAATCCGCTTCCGCCGCATATGATTTTATCGATACAGAGGTATGGGCAGGCAAAGAGAATGTGGCCCTTGCAGGGCTGAATATTGTAGCCGAAGGCGGCGGAAATCCGGATGCGTTAACTCAAATCACTTTCACGCTGACAGGAACAGATGTGGTGGATCCTTCTTCTTTGGCAGTATATGCAGGCAAGGCCGCTTCGGTAAGTGCGCTAACAAATACAGAGGCGGTTATCACGGAGAATGAAGGCGTTTATACCGCTACGCTAAACAAGACACTCGGCAATGGCGACAACTATTTCACGATTGGCGGCAACATCCTTTCTACGGCAGCCTTTAACACAACGGCGTCTGTGAACATTACAGGCATTGCAACCGCAGGCGGATTCACAAGCTTCACGGCCGCGACTCCTGCTACATTAACGGTGCAAGCATTGTACCTCATGGCAACAGATGCGACGTATAACATTTCACAAGACACCTATTTCTATGACGACGGTGGTAAGGACGGCAAGCGCAGCAACAGCTTTACCGGAAAGGTAACCTTCCTGCCAACCAGCACTGGTAAAAAAGTGCAAATAGACTTCAAAACGATCTCTCTTTTCTATAATTCGTCTGCTGTTAGCGTAGGTAATCAAGATGTATTGAAAATATACAACGGCACGGCTGTGGATGAGGGCAAACTGCTTTACACTGTAGAGGCAGACAAGACCACTAATCTTGTTCTTAAGAGTACCGCTGACGATGGTGCGTTAACCGTTTATCTGGCCACCAAAACGCCATCTGAAAGTATGATGGGTGACGGTTGGGAGGCTGTAGTTAGCGAGTTCACGCCGCAGGCCATGACCATTACAGGAAGCGATGTCAAGAAAACCGCTTCAACCGTCAGTGCCGCTGCAACCAATGTGGAATATATCGGTTTTAATATCAAAACAGAAAACACCGAGCCTGCTCTGCAAGCCAAAACATTTACTTTTACTACGAACAACACATATCAACAATTCAAAGCAGCAAAAGTATATTATACAGGTGTATCCAACACATTTGCAAAGACTACACAGGTGGCAGTAGCGGATGTTACCGGCAACGAGTTAACAATTACAGCCGAGACACCGCTTACGCTCCGCGAAGGAGACAACTGGTTCTGGGTAGCAGTTGACATAGCTGACCGCGCTGCAAACAGTTCTACTGCCGAACTGCAACTTCAGAAAGTGGGCTTTGCTAACGGCTCGGAGTACTCCACATTTAGTAACCCCACCGAAGTGATTAACATAAAGAATGTTGTCTATTCCACCGAGGGAACAAAAACTGTTGATGTCTTTGGAGAATGGCAGTTTACCCATACGCTCTACAACGAGTATAGCGAAAACTATGCACCCGGAACAACTGACCAGATTACAATCTTCCGTCCTACCACCGCAGGCAGAGTGATTCAGATGGACTTCAAAGACTTTGTGGTTTACTATTCATACTACAAAGCCAAATTTGCAATCTACGATGGTGAGGGTACTACAGGCACCAAACTCTTCGAGGTAACAAGCAGCGATGATGCCAAAGCCAATCCGGGTTCCTTCCGTTCTACCACAGGTGCCTTGACAGTAGTGTTCAATCCTAATGCTTCCTATTCATCTTATATTGCCAAAGGATGGCATGCTGATGTATATGAGTACGAATTAAAAGATATGAGTTTGGAGACTATAACTATTGCGCAGGCTTCGACCAAATTGGTGACATTAGGTGAAGAAAAAGCAGCCCTATTGGATCTCACCGTGGCAACCGAAGGGACACTCAATCCGCTGACTTTGGAAGCCGTTGCTGTTTCACTCAAGGGCACGGAGGCAAATATCAGCAAGGTCTATTTACTCAAAGACGGAGCCGTACTTGCCGAGGCAGACGCAGCAGAATCCGTAACGCTGACGCTCGCCTCGCCCGCCGAACTGAGCGAATATGACAATGCCTTCCAAATAGCCGTTGACGTACGCGAAAATGCCACTATTGATGCCGCTATTGATGCCGCCGTCAGCAGTTTGACCCTGAGCGGTAACGCGCAAACTATCACAGCCGGAGACCCCGAAGGAGCGCGCACGGTAAAGAACGTGCGTTACCTGCAGGCCGGCGACAACGGCACAGTGACCATCGGCGAGAACAGTCTGATGTTCTACGACGACGGCGGTGCAGACGGAAACTACAGCTCTGATTTCGAGGGCTATATCACTTTTGTGCCCGCTTCCGAAGGCTGCGCTATAGAGCTGGTGTTCAAGGACTTTGATATCGCGTATCTCTCCGGTGATCCGTTCCGTATTTATTACGCCAACGCCTATGACTCCGAGGCTACGCCCGATAAGAAATACGGCATGTACTCGATGCCAGCAGAGGATGAGAGTGTGATCTCGCGTGCCGAGGACGGAGCGATTACCGTCTATGTCAAGATGCCGTCGAGTCAAAAGCGCGGCTTTGAGGTGGAAGTGCGTCAGCATGTGCTCACTCCGCTGACGGTGGATTCGGTGCTTGTTACTCCTATGGCGCCGACAGAGGCGACCAAAGGCACAGGCGACATCCGTCTCATGCGCGCTGCCGTTTATGTCTCCGGAGACCGCAATCCGCTGACCATCACCGGCTTT
>CAMNCW010000011.1 GCA_946534715.1 uncultured Bacteroidales bacterium
ATCGTCCGCAAAGTTTATCCGGAGATTCCGCCTCGCGTGGAGTACAGCCTCTCGCCGATGGGCAAGGAACTGGTGCCTATTGTGCAGGAACTGACGGCATGGGCATCTAAGAACCTGCCGACGATTATGAAACATCGCCAGCAGTTCGAGGCGTAATTCTTTCCGCGTTAGGGATTGGAAGGGCTACGGTAGGAGGGTGCTAAAAGTAACTATTATTTAATCAGTTTGTTCAGTTGTTTGTCGGTGGTTTCCGGCAGAATCTCCCGCAGATGGACGAGAATACGTTCGTACGATTCCTGCGGCAACTGCGGGCACGAACTGATTTCGTACTGCCCGGATGCGCCGCTGTTTCGCTGCTGCAAGCTCAATAAATAATCCCGTACGCTATTCATTTTTTTTGATTATTTTGGCAGGGTTACCGGCGGCGACTACATCATCTGGAATGTCGTGGGTGACGACCGAACCGGCTCCGACGATGACGCGGTTGCCGATGGTCACTCCAGGACAGACGATCACTCCGCCGCCGAGCCAGCAGTCATCGCCGATACGGATCGGTTTGCCCGTCTCTATCGTCTGGCGGCGCTCCAAGTAGTCATGCGGATGGTCGGGCGTCAGCAGTTGGCAGTTCGGCCCGATGAGCGTGTGGGCACCAATGGTGATACCTCCGCCGTCCAGAAAGACACCGTTGAAATTGACCATCGAACCCTCGCCGATGGAGATACGGTTGCCGTGGTCGCAATGGAAAGGTGGGCAGATGATCACCGAAGGGTGCGCATCGGGGATGAGCGCGTGGATGCAACGATGCAGTTCGTCCATGTCCCATGCGCCGCACTGGTTGAGGTCCCGCATGGCATAATACGCCCGCAGGATATTCGCCTGAACCTCCTTGTCCGTATAGTCGTACGGCAGGTTATGAAGCATTTTTTCGTATTCGGTCATAACTGAAATAGTCTTTTTACATTAAAACGAGAAATCGGTTTTCTCTACGTTGTAGCCGTAGATGGTTTTGAAGTCATCGCGCATGGAGATGACGATATAACCTGCTTCGCGCCACTGGCCGCCCAATTTGAGGGCTTTGTCACGGTTGGCGTGGTCACGCGCTTCGTCATCAGCAATGAGCATAAACGCGAGCGTCTTGTGTTCCGTATTGCCCAGACAGTAGTTGTGCATTGCGCAGTCGCCGCCACTATTGCCGAATGACAGCACAGGCACTTTGCCTATTTCCTGCGCGATTTGTAGTACTTTGTTGGTCTTCAGGTTCTTGATAATTAGTTCGTCTGTACGGACAATATCTTCCTCTTTGCCCATGGTATAGTTAACACCTGCTTCGGTTCCTTGCAAGGTCGATTGCAGGCGCACATCCATTCCTATCACGCGGTTGGGGTTTATGCCGATAGACTCCGTCAGTGCACGACAGATGAAACGGTCTGAACCGGACACTATATAATACGTGAAACCGTTCGCCTCCAGATACTTGAAGACTTCTAACATAGGTTTGTAGAAACTCTGTCCGTACGTCATGCCCGTAAAGCCGTTGGCGGGTTTGGCGGCATAGGTTTTTACATATCGGTCAAACTGAGCCAATGTCATGCCTGAATACGCTTTGGCGGCGGCATAGGCGTGCTTCATGTCGAAATGGTCCGGCAGTTTGGTTCCGTTACGCACAAAATCGCGTATCTCCTGCGCGGTCTGACGCACGTCATCGGGCGCTTGGCTACGGTATGTTGTGTCGTCCAACACTCTATATTCGAGCAGATTATACTCGAAATAAGAGGGGTACAGTTCACCAACAAACGTGCCGTCCATGTCAAAGGTGGCAATGCGGTCGCTCGGCTCGATGTAATTAACGGAGTTGGGGTTGGTTACATCTGTCACATACTCCTGCAATGCGGTCAGTGCTTCGCACTCATTCCAGAGCGTGAAATAGTTCTTTTTTGTTGGTTCGTTGGTGCTGCAACTGCTCATCATTGTTACGCAGGCAATAATGGCAATCAGCCATAGTTTGGTAGTCTTCATATTGCTTGATCGTTTGAATTATTACGATTATTTTTATCCATTCAAAATTTTTGTTACTCGATGGTCTTGATTATCTTAGCCGGTACGCCGCCTACAATGGTGTTGGCAGGCACATCTTTGGTGACGACCGCTCCGGCGGCAACAATGGCATTGTCACCGATGGTCACTCCTTGCAGGATGGTCACATTTGCGCCAAGCCACACTTTTTTGCCGATGTGTATCGGTTTAGCAATCATACCTGCCCGTTGCGCCGGGTCAGGAAGATGATTGAGCGTGCAGAGCGTGGCATTATGACCGATGAGGGCATCGTCGTCGATAAAGATACCGCCTTGGTCTTGGAACTTACAGCCCATGTTGATGAACACCCGTTCGCCGACATGCGTGTTCTTGCCGCAGTCGGTGTAGAAAGGCGGGAACATACCAAACGACTCCGGCACGTCTATCGCCCATAACTCGCTCAGCAGCCGTCGCAGTTCTTCGGGTGTGTGGTACGAGCCGTTGATCTCGGCGGTAATACGCAGGGCTTCCTGCGAGAATTTATGGAACTCCATGTGCAAGTCCGAGCCACCCACTATCGGCTCGTCCGATGCCATCCGTTTACGAAACTGGTCTATTGTCATATCTTCGTCCTTTGTACTCCTTAATGGTGTGACCCCAATGGTCGGTGTAGTAGTAACTATCATATCTTTAATCTTTAATATTCATTACTCGTTTAGCGTCCCGTAAAATTGTCTCATGGTCGAAAGCCAACTTAGGCAACGCATTCAGCGGCCACCATTGTGCTGCAGCGGCATCGTCCGAAGCGACTGCTTCCGGCATAGTGGTCATAGTGGCATAAGCGGCTGTGATGACCCGTCCACGCGGATCACGTTCCACGTCGGAATAGATACCCACCAACTGCATGCCGGTCAATACGATACCGGTCTCTTCCTCCAGTTCGCGCTCGGCACAACGAGCCACCGTCTCATCCATCTCCAGAAACCCGCCGGGAAAAGCCCAGCAACCTTTGTATGGCTCGTTGCCACGTTGAATAAGCAGCACGAATGTCTGTCCGTCGCGCTCAGCAAAAAGCACGGCATCTGCCGTCACACTTGCTCGCGGCCAACGATAGGCATACAGCCCGTCCGATGTCAATTGATAGTCTTTCATTCTAATATACTTATAAATGCGCTAACGTATCTTCAAAAAACCGATACTCATAAAAGCAGCAATGGGGAAGTCAGCATCTATTGAAAAATGAACTTGCGAGATTTTGTTTCTCGCTTTTCTCCCGTTCAGCTCTCGCTCATCGCTCGGTGAGAGAGGGATGCTATTACAAGGATTATTTTATCATCTGTCACCGGAAAGTAACTCTTTCAATTGCTCCTCGTCAGGTAATGCCTTGCGGAGTTCTTCCGGCATATCTGCTGCCGTTTTGTAAGTTGCAACTCCCATGGGATTGTCATAATTCTGGATAACGAACTCTACGTACGCTTTGTTCGCTTCGCGACAAAGAATGATTCCGATCGATGGATTCTCATTCGGCTTGCGGATGTCGGTATCCAAAATCTGTAAGTAAGATTGTAATTGACCTAAATACGATGGTTTGAACTTACCTTTCTTTAATTCAACCGCCACCAAACAAGCCAACTCACGATTATAGAAAAGCAGGTCGATAAACTCATTCTCGCCGAACTTCTCTAAATGATATTGGTTGCCGACAAATGTGAAGTCGTGACCAAACATCATAATGAAGTTCTTTACGTTATGTATGATCTCCTGCTCCACAATCTTCTCATCTACATCCGATTTATCACGCACGTTGAGTTCCTCTACATTGATATAATCCAGCAGGTACTCATCTTTGAACATCTCTATCGCTTTAAGCGCCTGTGAGTGTTTCGGAAGCGACTTGAGGAAATTATTCGGCATCAATGACTGATGACCGTACAGGTCTTTCTTCAACTGGTCGCGTAGTTCATACTTGTTCCAATTGAACTCAGCGGATTTTTGAATATAGAATAGGCGTTGCTCCAATGTGTTCGTCTTATTTAGGATTTCCATATGATGCGTGAAACTGATGGAAAGGAAATCGTGCGCCAATTCAATATCGAATACATCACGGGAGAAATCGAGGCGAGAAGGAGTAAGAAGCAATTGTGTCGCCAATGGCGACTGATTTTCGGCAGCCGATGGCTGCCATTTTTCTTGATCCGCCATTTCGCCCGCCGCCGGCTGGCGAATTATAATCGGCTCTTCGTCATATTCTTTCAATTCGCCCGCCAATGGCTGGCG
>CAMNCW010000012.1 GCA_946534715.1 uncultured Bacteroidales bacterium
AGCATTTTTTATGTTTATGTCCTTTAGTGTTTGCAACCTCATAGAGGTGTATATTTGGATGGTTGTGGGGCTTGGATGCTTGCATTCTAAAGCACACAAACAGCCGAATATAGATAGTCCGAAGGACGCTTTCCGATCTGTCAACTATCAATCTCGTTCGCATTACGGACGTCTACGTTCCGTCTTTTTTCTGTTTTTTCCTGTTTTTTTGCGCTCCCGGTCATGCCGTTTGGCTGTGTTGCCCGCCTATAGACAAGAAAAAAAGAGGTGTGTCAGAAAGAAATGACATACCTCTTTTTTGTTGCTGTGTGTCCCATTCAAACAACGGGAGTTTACAACTCACCGCGAGTTAGTGTCGAAGTTCTCTGCTGTTTCTCCCTTCCTAACGAAAGGACTCAACAGCTGGAGTGTCCAAAGAGGCGACAAAGAAATCGCTGTTTCTACCATCCAGACGACGGGAATCAACAGCTAATAATATGAAAACAAAATTCTTTTTTTTGCTGTTTCTACCATCCAGACGACGGGAATCAACAGCAATTTCTATCTATGTCATTAGGTATTAATTTATCAATAATTGCAAATGTTTCAATATACCGCTGGCGACCTCGGGGAGGTGTTTGACCTCTTGGATGGTCGATAAATCAATATTATAGGTGTTATGACTGAAGGCGTTTCGAATGGCGACGAGTAGCGTGCGCTGCTCGGGCAGCATAGGTGTCTCGTTGAGTTGGTCTAACAATGCTACCATCGCCTTAAAGCTATTGCGTTTGGGTAGTCCCTCGTGCGCCCAGAAACGACTGTCTTTGGGGTCTCGCAGTGCTGCATCGCTATTCATGGCTATCGCCTCTATCTGCTGCATCAGCCGGAAGATCTCCGACCGCTTGCGGTCATATGAAGCCAGTTCACCCATCAAGTCTCCGAAACGGATGACATACTCGCCTTTCTCGTTGGGTGCGATACTGTCTGCGATATTGTTCATCAGACTCGGCAGACGTTCGTCCGAGAGGAAGCGGTAGAACTCGCCGTAGTTCTTAAGAGACATATTGCCCTGCTCTACATAGATGGTCTTACCGCCCGCCGGCACAGGGATACGGATTGTGAGCGTCTGTCTAAGGAAGGTGTTTTCAAACACATTCTCCAACCGCATACCGGATTGTTCTACTGTCTGCGCGTCCAGCGTCAAGATCTGTTGGAACAGCCCTCGGGCTATCAGGAAGAGCGTCATATCCTGGTTCTTATACCGCCGGATGGTACGCTCGTTGTCCTTGATGAACTTAACCTCTTTGAGCAGTTTGGCTCGCACGGCTTCGCGTTTATCAGCGCGCTCCCTCTGCACACAACGATCAATCTCTGCGGTTATCTGACGCTGCCAGATGATGTTGTTCTGCTCGTCCCGCTTCGGCTTCCCGTTTTCCATAACGGCTACCGGCTGACCGTTCCGATCCGTCAGTCTGGCTGCCAGACGGGACTGGATTTCCTCCGAAGAGAGGTACATCGGCAGTAACTCAAATGGGAAGACTTTTGACTTGTGGTTGCTCAGAGTCGGGAACAGGTCATAGTTCCGTTTGAAGAAATAATAGGGCTGCGATTGGTCGTGCAGAACGGTCCGGTAATACAGGCTGATGAGGTATGCCGCATTGCGGAGCGGATTGAGTTTCGGCTCTGCATCGTTATTCAGTGCTTCTTGTAGTTCCGCATGGTCGGAGTAGGCTTTTTTGAGCAACTCTACGATATACTTCGTGAATAATCTGTCGGGTAGCATGAGTGTCTCATACCGTCCGGCTAAAGCCTGCATCTCTTCGGGCGTGGGCTCCGCAAACCGAGCGCGCTCATGATGAACGAAAGGCAGCGCAGCCAGTGCCTTGTCGGAGGGATTGGTCTGCAGCGATTGTCTGCGGGCACGGATGTGCTGCAATTCAGCTTCCAGATAATGCTGGTAGAAATCCTCAATGTTCGTGTCGCCTTTCGCCAGCACCTTCGCGATGAAAGGATGCGGGTTAGCTCCGCCTAAGAGGTGTGCATTCTGCATCACTTGCTCTATCGGGAGTGCTTCCGGATCGTTGTCTAAGGCGCCATAGGTGGCGAGATAGTCCACTAACACACGATAGTTCTTGCCGGTCAGTTTGTCTTTTCCGGCACCATCTTTGGAGGGCTGCCACTCCATCATACTCTGCGCTATGTATTCAGCCAGCACGCCATGACGAATCTCAGCGAAGGACCGTTTCCCTAACTTGTTGGTCTTGTCGCCTATCTGCTTCTTTGCGTCCAGATAGCGTTCCAGCCGTCTCTTCGTTTGCTCCTCGCGTTTGTTGAGCGCGTCCATAGTCAGGCGGATCAACCGCTCACGGGCTGTTTCGGCTGTTCCTTCATGCGAGAGTTGTTTGCCGGAGAGATACAACTGCAGTTTGTCGGGGATATCCGATAGAGAGAGCAGCGGATAGTTGAGTTTCAGATAATTGCGGAAATATCTGGATTTGGTAGCCGGATGAAGCCGTCCTTCGGCTACGTCGGCAAAGAAACGTCTGTATTCTGCTTCATAATCCATGATGATCTGCTCTGCCGAAGGGAGATCCATAGGATGTTGCACGCGCAAGTGCTCATAGAAGAGCATCGCACTCAAATCACGGGTACTGAGAAAACATTTGGGTGCCGGCATAGCCACCTCCGCTTTGCCGTCATCCCGTACACTCAGTTCGGGCAGGTACATCTCGTTTGCGTCAAAGAAACGGTATTCTCTCTTGTCCCGGCTGGACTCCCAATAGAGCCCGATACGGTTGTTGGAGATGTTATAGGACGGTTGCCGATCTGTGATATAGGGCAGCGTGTCAGCAGTATCGGCTACTATCTGGTCGAGGTTGAGGGTTAGGTCTTCGTTCTCCAGTGCCACCTCACGCTCTTCCTTCTT
The DNA here is from genome assembly GCA_946534715.1 of uncultured Bacteroidales bacterium. Classification (GTDB taxonomy): domain Bacteria; phylum Bacteroidota; class Bacteroidia; order Bacteroidales; family Paludibacteraceae; genus Colicola. The sequence continues at coordinate 2,906 of CAMNCW010000012.1, forward strand.
TTGCAGCATGTCTCCCCATTTCTCCATGCGTTTGTCTGCTACTTCCTGTAGTCGCCCGTAGCCGTTAATGGTCTTTTGGATGCGCCGTACGCGCTCAATACCGTCTATACATACTTTGTCGTAGAACCGATAGCGGAAAGTACCGAGACTCAGTTGGAAGCGGATATGTTTGAATAATTCCGTCTCGTCGATAAACCGCAGTGCCAGTTGCGGGAACCGGTCGGTGTACCGTAGCTGTTTGATGAGCTCCGTTTCTTCTCCTTTCTCGTCCTTGCCCCCGTCAAGGAAGACCTGCTTGTCCTCATCGCTCAGCAGATCATATAGTTCACGCGGACACCGGCGGAGTTCGCTCAGCATATCCATCGCTAATGCGGCTTTGTCGTCGCGGCTGCTGAGCCGGTGCAGTTTGGGCGTATGAATGCGGTATATACTCATCATCTCCTGCATGACCAGATTCTCTTCGTCGGTAAACGGACTGAACTCAAACAGCCTGCTTTCTTCAATCAACAGCTTGGCATACGTCTTGGATAAGAACAGAACGCAGAAGTACAATAATCCGAAATCGGAGAGCGCTTTCTGTCCGTCGCGTTGACCCCAAACGGAGAAATAGAAGTCGTCATACTCCACAAACCTCTTCACGGGGCGATTGTTTCTGATAACAACCTTGTTGTTCTCGTCTCTAACGGTTACTTGCTCCATGCGGTCCACTCCGGTAAGGAACTCAAGCTCCCGTGTGGTCAGCCCTTCGCGATCTTTCAAAACCCGGCGGCTGGCGGTGATGGCTTTGTCCAGCATGAGGGCAATCTGTGCTTGATGGCTATATTGTTCAGTCAGTTTCTCCGGCGTGTTATAAGGATCATTATGGGTGTAGAAATTCCGGCATTCATTCAGCGTAGTAGCAATGGTAGAAAGGGCTCTTAGATAGTCATTCAACTCTACGCCCTTCATTTGAGACAATGTATCTTCTTCAGTCTGAACGGTAGATTTTTTCTTGTTATTACGTGCCCTTCTATCCGCTACATCTGCCATGACAGGAACGAGTATCGGGAAATGCTTGATCAGCAAGCGTTGCAAAGTGGTCTTTTGCTCCGGTGTTTTGAGAACCAAGTTATTCTTCCATAGCCGCTGCTCTGCAGATAATTGGTCGCTATGCCCGGACTGAATCAGATACAGGGCTTGGAGCATTTTGGCTACTTTGCTTTCCGGGTAGTTCCCGCGGATGCCGACCTGCGGGAGGATATGCCAAATTGTTTTGATAAAGTTCGCTCGTGCCATATTGAAATAGGCACCGAACACATGTTTACCGGATTGGCTGATGCTGAAGTCGGTCGTTTGGCGCCGCCGTGTCTTTTGAGGCTTGTTGTTTGTACGTGGTCCGTTGTGCGTACGTACCCCCTGAAAGGAACGATTGTCTTTCATCTTATGTAAGTGTATTAGTTTTCGTTACGAATCATTTTTTCTTCTTAGCCGCATAGAGCCATATCATCATAATAACTGCCAAGACGATCAATCCAAGGTACAACGCCGAAGAGCGGTAATCATGATTAAAGAATAATGCGTAGGCAAAATCATATATAATACCAATAGCCTGCAGCGCCGCCAATATACCAAGGAACAGATTCAGTTTATGATCCCGTCTCTCTTGTTGTCGCACTTCTTCTTCATGCAGCAACTGCATATCATGGCTGATCGTTAAGTTGAGTGCCTTGGTCTTTTTGTCTATTTCATCATAGGCTATATTGACATGCAGTTTGTCGCAGCAGAAATGGTAAAACTCGTTATGCTGGGTAAATGGCGATATATCGGTGAAGTGGCATCTCACCTTAACTTCCTGAATAGCACCCAAATAGCACCATAATAGTTCATTATGCCGCTGTGCGGAATCCGGTTCGGAAGTCCCGCTGAATGACAGATTCGTCAAAATACGATCCATATTAAGCAGGGAATAGCGCTGTAGCATCGCCAATAGGTATATCCAGAAGTATCGAATAGAAATCGTATTCCTGAATAAACGGAAAAATTCTTTGTTATCGGGTTTCATGATGGCGACAAATGCCGTTCCCTCTACGCAGGTGGAAAGTTGCACATTCTCAAATGTTTGCAGGATGTCAGTAGCCGGATTGATCTTCGATTCCGACAACATATATTTGTCATTCACTCCGCGCGCGAGACTGTATAACTCCTCCATTACATCATTGTTCGTATAGGTGTTGGTGTCTGAGTCATCAATCGTGGCGAACGTGAAAATATGCGCACGTGAGGGGGAAAACAATGTGATGGAGCCCTGCACATCTTTTAGCAGTGTATGGCATAGAGATAACATGTCCCATGAGAATTCCAACGGCTCGTTATCCTTTTCTTCTCCGCGCTTGTTGCGTGGGATCGTGTGCTCCCTGATGTACGTGCGAGCCTGATTGAAAGCATTGGTTTTGGCTTCCAGCACCTCCGGCTTTTCGTTTCCTCTTAAACTGAGGTCATGGCACACACATTTTGCCAGCGGGTGGAAAAGCTTGCGCAGATGGTAGTTCATCAACTTCAAGTCCTTGGAGGTTGCGTTTTCCATCGTAAGAGTGACGGCAAAACTCAAAATACCGATACCGGCTGTCGGATAGATGAATAGATGTGGATTGAGCAAACTATTGGTGCCTTGGATAAACCGGAAACTCAAAGAGCGCGGGGATTTGGGATCGCCCACTTCTACACTGTGGCTACTCTGTGCGAACTTATTCCAAAATTTCTTTATGATAGTCCTTTGGTTTCCCGATTGACGATTCGAATTGGCTATGCTATAAATTTGAAGACAGGATTGGTGCTCGGTAGAGGGGAGCGTCATTTGTCCCTGAAGGAAACTCATTATGTGAGGATAAATGACAATCCCTTCATGCTCGTCAGTTAATACATCCTCCTCTTTTACCCAAAGCGATTGGGCGGAGTCCAATACGTCTAATCTTTGTTTCGCGTTCTGATAAAATGGGATAAAGAAAATGGTAGATTTCTCCGTTAGTGGGAATCTATTTTCTCTTTTTTTACTTTCATTCTTCATGGTTTGTTTTCATTATTGCCTCACACTTTGTGATAAGATAGTCCTCTCTAACCGTCATTTTGTGCCGAGCCTTTGACTATCTCCATTAATCCGAATGCAAAGGTACAACAAAAAAACGACATACACAAATTTGTACGTCATTTTTACGTAATTTTATGCTTTTTGCGCTATTTAGGCTTCAATGATTCCAGCCTCGCGCCATGAGTCGATAGTAGCCGAGATGTCCGTCATGGCTTGTTGCGGCGCCCCCAGTCCAGAAGGAACGTGAGCACTTTGGTGACATCATCCGCCGCCCGCACGGCCCGCACTTTCGGATCAAAACTCTGATCCGGACGACCGATATAAATGAGTTTGGATAACTCGCTTGTCTCAAACCAGTCATCGGAATCGAGATAGAAAAGGTACTTGCCGACAGCCAGTTCCGTGCCGTGGTTCCAAGCCCCTCCGTGTCCGCGGTTCTCCTGGTCAATGACGCGCACAATACCCGGATAGCGTTTTTCATACTCTTTGGCAAGCACGGCAGAGTTGTCGGGCGTGCCGTCATTGATAACTACGATGTCCAGCAGTTGCAGCTGCTTCTCGTCCGGCACAATTACGAGGTTGATTTTCTCTTGTCGCGAGGTGCAAAGATTTGCCCGATAGAAGTCAAGTCGGCAAGCTATAAATCACACGTGTCTTATCCTGAAATAAATAGACACATTTAGGACCAAATAAATGTGTAAAACTTATGGCATACTCGAAAGAAGAACGTGAGAGAATTATCCAATATCATCTCACAAGTGGAAACTCATTATCTCGAACATCGAAAGAATTTGGCATTGGAGGCAGCATGACGCTAGCAAAATGGCTAAAAAATTTTGAGGAATCAAAAAAAAGCAGTACATTTGCATCCGAAACCAATCCTATAGATGCTATGCAAGAGAAAAGTAAAGCAGATTTGCAGCGGCAAATCAAGGAATTGGAGACAGCTCTTCACGCGGAGAAGTTGAAGAACATGGCTCTGAACACGCCGATTGACATTGCTGAGTCGCAAGGCATCCAGATTCGAAAAAAATCTGGGGCCAAGCAGTAGAACAACTTTGTGAGCGGCATGGCCTGTCC
>CAMNCW010000013.1 GCA_946534715.1 uncultured Bacteroidales bacterium
ACGCTTCATGTTGTTGATGATGTAGTAGTGGAACATGATGTTGGTCTGGTTACCGTTGATGATGACCCACTCGCCCTTGTCGTTGCGGCAAACGATAGCGATACGGTCCGCGTCCGGGTCACTTGCGATCACGAGGTCAGCACCGAGCTTGGTACCCAATTTCATACCAAGGGTCATAGCCTCAGCGTTCTCCGGGTTCGGGGAAACAACGGTCGGGAAATTACCATCGATCACCATTTGCTCGGGCACTACATGGATGTTCTGGAATCCCCATGAACGCAAACACATCGGTACGATCTGACGGCCGGCTCCGTGCATCGGGGTATAAACGATATTGAGGTCTTTTTGACGGTTGATGGACTCCTGGTCGATGAGCACGTCATGAACAGCCATCATGTAATCGTAGTCCATTTCGCCACCGATGATCTCAATGAGGTCTTTATTAGCCTCCCATTTGACATCCTCCATGCGCACTTTGTTCACCTCGTCGATGATACCTTGGTCATGCGGCTGGAGCACCTGCGAGCCATCCTCCCAGTATGCCTTGTAACCGTTGTACTCTTTGGGGTTATGGGAAGCCGTTACGTTCACACCGCCCTGGCATTTGAGATGACGGATAGCAAAGGAAACTTCCGGCGTCGGACGAAGCGACTCGAAGAGATAAACCTTGATGCCGTTAGCCGAGAATACATTTGCTACGGTCTCTGCGAAAAGACGTCCGTTGTTACGGCAGTCATGACCGACTACAACGGCCACCTGACCGTTCTGTACGTTCTCAAAACCACCCTCTTTCTGCACTTTGAGCAGGTAGTTGGCATAACCCTGGGTAGCCTGAGCCACAATGTATTTGTTCATTCGGTTCGTACCCACGCCCATGATACCGCGCAGACCGCCGGTACCAAACTCGAGTGTGCGATAGAAAGCGTCGATGAGTTCGGTCTTGTCCTCTGCGTCCATCAGGGCTTTCACTTGTGCGCGGGTCTCCGCGTCAAACGGTTCTTTGGTCCAAACCTCAGCAACCTCCATTACTTTTTTCAATTCTTCGTTCATGGCATTTAATGAATTAAAAATTATAAATTATAAATTAAAAATTATTCTTTCACTTTGTAGATAGCGTCGAGATTTCGCACAAACCCGTCAAAATCAAGTCCATAGCCGATGACGAACTCATCGGTGATCTCATGCCCGATATAGTCCGGTTTGGCATCGTCGTACTCTAACTTATTGGGTTTGAAGAGCATCGTAGCCACCTTCACGGATGCCGCACCTTGGGCGCGCATGTGTGCTTTGAGTTGGTGAATGGTCAGACCGGAATCCACCACATCCTCCACAATAACCACATCGCGGTTCTCCACCACTTGCTGTAAAGGTACGATGAACTCCAACTGCCCCGTAGTAGCCATACCGAAATAGGAACTGACACGGATGAACGTGACCTCGCAGCGGACATCTTTGAGCGCACGGATCAAGTCCGCCGCAAAAACAAAAGCGCCGTTGAGCACTACCACAAAAAGCGGCTCTTTTCCCACGTAGTCAGCACTGACACGATCCGCCACTTGCGCCACATCCTGCGCTATTTGTTGAGGGGTCAACCACTCCTCAAAATGATAACCCTGTTCGTCAATTGTCCTCATAATGTTGAAATAAGAAATCGTTGTACGGGTAACGCTTTACGTGAATCGCCTTTATACGATCGTACATCAGCGCGCGCAATGCGTCTATATTCTCTTTGTTTTTTGCCGAGATGAAGATGCAGTCCTCGCCCAGCCGCGCCATCCACGTCTTTTGCAGATCCGCCAGGGAATAGTTCTCCCGCTGCATCGGCGTAAGGTCATCTTCTTCTTTCGGAGTGTAAGTAAAATTATCTATTTTGTTAAAAATAACAATGCGGGGAATAGAAACCCCACCCTGCCTCCCCTCAAGGGAGGAGACGTGTTCCCAAGGATTGTGGTCTTTCTTGCCCTCTCTCTCATGTAGAGAGGGTTGGGGTGAGGTTATCTCATTGATTGTCTGTTCCACCACTTCGTACTGTTCCTCGAAATTGGGGTGACTGATATCCACCACATGGATCAACAAATCCGCTTCACGCACTTCATCAAGGGTCGATTTGAACGACTCCACGAGGTGATGCGGCAGTTTGCGGATGAAGCCGACGGTATCGGAAAGCAGGAACGGCAGGTTCTCAATCGTCACTTTGCGCACCGTCGTGTCCAGCGTTGCGAAGAGTTTGTTCTCTGCAAAGACATCGGATTTGGAAAGGAGGTTCATCAGCGTGCTCTTGCCCACGTTCGTATAACCGACAAGCGCCACACGAACCATTTTTCCGCGGTGTTGACGTTGCGTTGCCATTTGTTTGTCAATGGTCTTTAACTGCTCGCGCAGCAACGCAATACGCTGACCGATGACACGTTTGTCCGCCTCGATCTGCGTCTCACCCATACCGCGGTTCGTACCACCGCCGCCTCGCTGGCGATCCAAGTGACTCCACATCCTCGTCAGACGCGGCAACATATACTGCAGATGCGCCATCTCCACCTGCGTCTTCGCGTAACTCGTCTGCGCGCGTTGCAGGAAAATTTCCAAAATGAGAATCGTACGGTCTATAACGCGCACGTTCGCCGGATGTTTCTCCCGGTGGTTAATGGCCTTTTCCAAGTTACGTATCTGCCGAGGTGTCAGTTCGTCATCAAAGATGACTACGTCGATGAGTTCATTTTCACATTTTCCCGATTTCTCATCTTCCTCACGAGATACTATATACTGCCGTATTTCCTCCAGTTTGCCTTCTCCGACGTACGTTGCCGTATTCGGCTGATCCAAACGCTGCGTGAACCGCTTCACCGGCACAATGCCGTGTGTATCCGCCAAGAATGCCAACTCATCGAGGTATTCTTTGGTCCGGTCTTCGGGCTGTGAGGGAGTAATCAACCCCACCAAAACGGCATGTTCTATGTATGGTTTTATTTCTATCATAATATTCGGGTACAAAGATACTACAAATTTTGCACATATGCAAACATTCGGGCATTTTTTTTTGAAAAAAAGCGATTTATCGCGAATTTGTGCATACTGAGCGGCTATTGGGAGCTTGCTCACAGATAGTTGCTCAGTATGCACAAATGCAGGGACGTTAGTCCCGTTTTTCAAAAAAAATGCCCGCGGCTGCCCATATGTCCGGCAAAATGCGAACGTATTTTCGGCGGGAGCCCGCTTGCGGGAGGGCCGAATTTACTACAAAAAAATGACATGTGCAAGTTTTAGCGAATAATTCTGCTAATTTAATACTTTTCTCAAAAAAAACGCCACCGAAGTGACGTTTTTCCTTTGTACATTGTCCTTTGTACTTTACTTCACGGCTTGACCTGTTATGGTATAGGTCTTGTCACCGCGGAGGATGAAGATCTGATTGTTGCGGAGGATTTTAGTACATTGTACTTGGTCGGATTGTAGTTCATCAATGCCTGTTTCTTCGCCACGCTCCTTCAGATCAAAAGTCATTTCCGCTTCGGACATACAGCCGTTGCTGTTTGTAACCACATAACGGACTGTATAAGTCCCTTTCTCGTTGGCTTTCGGGTTGAAGAGTTTAGCCTCAGCATCATTGATATAGAACTTACCACCTGCCGGCGTTGCTTTTCCTGTGAGCGAGAACGCATTCTCATCGGTATAGTACGTATCCGCCAAGAGGAACTCAATTACCGGAAGCGCATAAACAGTCTGCGTCAAAACAGACGACAAAGCTGTTTGCGTTTCTGCACAGATGTTGGAGGTTACCAGTTGTACTTGGATCGTCTCCTGATCTTGCAAATCATCCAAGACAAGCGTTGATTCAGTAGCCTCCGGGATAGCAGTTCCATTACGCAACCATGTATAAGCGGGGTTATAGCCTCCGTTGGTAGGCGTAGCGGTAAAGGTAACACTTTCTCCGGCGCAGATCTTGCTCTTGGTACGCGACAAAGAGACAGACGGCGCCGCTTTCGGCAGCACAACCAATTCGCGCGAGAATGAAGTCTCGCATCCTTCACCGGTTTGCACGGTCAGCGTCACTTTGTATTTTCCGGCTTTGGTAAAGGTATGGAGCAAGTCTCCCTTATCCGTGTAATCCGTTGTTCCATTACCATCCACATCCCATGCATACGTTGTAGAAAGTTGTACATCTTGGCTCTCGTCCAAGATGATTGCTTCGTCTCCCACACAAATGGTGTCTTTTATAAATGAGAACTGCGGAATAGCATTCTTGCAGACCTCGAAAGAGTATGTTGCGCTCTCTCGTGTGTCGGCAGTTGCACGCAAATGAAGCGTGTGAACACCATACGAAAGCGTAGTTGCATCCATTATATGATTGTTGATAACGGCTACGCCATCTTGGACAGTAAAAGGCACAGAGATTGTATTCTCTGCATCGTCATCCCACCAAGCCACAACATTTTCTACATTCATTTTTATACCAACATTAACATTCATAAAGCGGCGTTTGTAGGTTTGAGACCAAATACCGCCACGTTTTGCGCGTAAACCGATAACATGATAGCCGGTAGGCAAAGTGTCCATTTGGTCCAATGTAAATGCAACAGTGGATGACAATGGTGAGAAAGGAGCCGGAGATGCTTTTCCTATTCCGGGGTCATTATCAATCCAGTATTCAACCGCCGAGAGTTCATTTGGTCCATATGAATCGCGGTAGAACATATACAAATATGTTTGGCTCCATGAAGTACTATTCTTTACACGCACGCCCAACAGATGCCATCCGTCCGTCAAAGAAGTGGTGGGGATGGTTAAGTTGGTTGATTCGGCAGGAGTAAAGTTGGTCGCTTTCCCGAAACCGGGATCCGCATCCAGCCAATACTCGCCGCGCAGCGCCGCTGATATAGGCAACGCCGCTATTCCCAGCAGGCAGAGCAAACACATCCACCGCCGGAAAGGAGATAATTGCTTATTCATTGTTGCCTGCTACTTTGAAAGAAATACTCAGTTTATTGTCCGTGGTATGTGTCGGTACATCAATATCATAAAGATAAGGAACACCGTTAGGCCGTCCGTTCAGTTGGTAAGGGAAGTCGCCACCAAATGCGCCGCACTCACCGCCTTTGCTGTCTGCTGTCTTGGCAACGGCACCGTCTTTTACTTGGTAATACATGGCATTATCGACAATACCTTCATCCAGCGCACAAACAAAAGTATTTTCTTTAGTAGCTCCAACCAATTGGTTATTATCCTTAATTATATCGTATGTTGTTTCTCCCTTATTTTCTGCTGCTAGTACTGTCTCAGGTGTAATAGAGAAGACATTATTATACATTGGATATGTAGAACTCAGATCATATATTACCCGTGCGCTATTGTAAGAATTTATAATAATATTGTTGGTTAATGACACTTTATTATTCATATCTACTATTGTATAATATGCCTGGCTGCTAGAGTTTACAAAATATCCTGCTATAGTATTATGGTCAACAATGCAACGATTAGAAGGAGTGCATAACGAAAGAGCACGAATAATATTACCAACAATTGATGCATTTACGGCACCGTTAATAGTAAGATCACCTTCAATGAAACAATTCTTAACCTCTATGTTTTTCGCTTCAAAAGAACAAATTCCTGTATTGGCATAAGAAGTAGAGGTCAATCTACATTTTTCAATTATCAAATCATTGAGAGTACTATGATAATAACAACTAATCCATTCACAATATAATCCGGATAGTTTAACAGAGATATTTTCGCCTTCTAGAAATAACGTAGAACTTATAACAGCACTTTCTGTTTCCGATACTGTATTCGCAGATGTCTGAAACCCCCATCCTGGGCCAAGAATTGTACATGATTTGCTAATAGTGTTATCACTCTGCGAGCCATTATGGAACCCAGCATCCATGTATAAAGTGTCACCATCTGCAAAGTCTTTGTACTCCAAACAGGCAGCAATCGTTTTGAAGTCTGCTTTGGCATTGTCATTGTAGTTGATTCGCCAAACTTTGGCGTTGGCAGCGGTTACAGTGAGTAACGCAGCTGCGAAAAGGAGAATTTTTCTCATTGTAGTTTAAATTTTGGGGTTAATAAATTGGTTTGTTTAGTATGTTTTGTACAATACTATATCACGCGTATACATACGAAAAGCGTGCGCTTTCGTTCGCTTCATTTGATACTTTGAGGTCCTAGACTTACCCTTATTCTTCAAATAAATGCACGGAAAACTCACGCTGATACGTGAGCGTGCATAAACCGTACTTGAAGAATAAATGATCTTTGTAAACTTGTCTAGGGTTTCAAAGTATCAAGCTTTCGGCTTATTACGCTTTTCTTGGCGCACGCTTGCGCCTGTATGTCTTATATTTTTCACCGCTTTTTTACGCTGTCGGTGAGGTCAAACCTTGGATCCGTTTAAGGCTTTTTCTTTCTCTAATAATCATTTTGCGTTGCAAAGATACAACAAATTTTTCACATACGCAAACATTCGGGCATTTTTTTTGAAAAAAAAGCTATTTATCGCGATTTAATTAGGATATAGGACGTATTGGGAGCCGGCTCACAGATAGTTAGCCTATATCCTTATAAGCAGGGAAACAACAGATGGCTATGATACTCACGGGGATGAGGGGGCTCAACGCTGACGCGACGAGCACTCAACAAAGAAGAGATGGAGAATAAACATACGGAACGGTTGAATACCTTTTGCGGTGGAAAGTTGCACAAAAAAAATGACATACGCAGGTGTATGCCATTTTTTCTTGTTTTTTCGCAAAATTACTTACGAATACCAAGCTCTTTGATGATAGCA
>CAMNCW010000014.1 GCA_946534715.1 uncultured Bacteroidales bacterium
ATGGCATCCGACCTAATGGACGACGCTTTTGGGATGTCCGGATACAATCCGGACGCAATGGACAAAGTCATTCAGGCGGACGGCGGACAGTATGACAGATGACAGATAAATTCCTAAAATATACACACCCACGCGCGTGTGTGGATTTTAGAAAAACAACTGCTCATCTGCTCACCTGAAAATCTTCGTTCCCTTTGTGTCCTTTGTGAAAAAATCGTACCCACCTTCAACCGGCAGAATAACGATGATCTTATTCCGGCTTCGGCCCTCCCGCAAGCGTCCGTGCTGTCGGTGAGGTCAGGTCTGGGTTCCTGTTTAACGTCAGCAAATGACGATGGTTATTCCGCTTCTATCTCACGCATTTTTGCTTGTAAGAGTTTCTTGTCAGGCAAGCAAAGCTTATATTCTGCCACCATAGTAGGCGATAAAGAGCGACTAAGCGCATACTCAACGACCTCGTTATCTTTATCTTTACAGAGAAGAATACCTATACTCGGGTTTTCATGAGGTTTCTTTACGTCTCGATCCAATGCCTCCAAATAGAAATTCAGTTGTCCCAGATGTTCCGGTTTGAAAGAGCCCATCTTCAGTTCAAAAGCCACAAGACATTGCAACTCGCGGTGGAAAAAGAGCAGATCAATACGGAAATCACTATTACCCACCTGCAACCGATACTCTTCGTCCATGAAGATAAAATCTTTGCCGAGTTCAAGGATAAACTCTTTCATCTGCTGCACAAGGGCTGATTTCATCGAGTTCTCCGTCTTGTATTCCTTGCCCCCGATAAACTCCATCACGTACTGGTCACGGAACACTTGTTCTGCGGAAGGAGCAATTTCTCTCAACAGTGGTGAGAGTTTTGGTTTCTCCATCATCGTGCGCTCAAATAGCGCACTATCTATCTGGCGATTAAGATCTCTGTAAGAAAGGCGCTCCTTTACGCAAAGTTGCAGATAGAAAGACCTTTCTTCCTCCGATTTTGTACGACTTAATATGGTTAAATTATTAGACCAACTAATTTCTCTCAACAGTGTCGAGAGTTTTTCGTCAGCATTGCGATAGGCCTCATAAAACTGCTTCATACGCCAGAGGTTCTGAGCAGAGAATCCCTTCAGTTCAGGCGCTGTGTGGGCGATATATTCCGCCAACTGCTGTACTACACTATCTCCCCATTGAGCTGATTCAATCTTATTAGACATATATGCACCCAACTGCCAATACAACTCGATTAGTTGAGAGTTGGCTGTGCGAACAATCTCCGAGCGAGCATGCTGAATCAGACGAATCACTTCATCGAATTGTTGTGTCGAAACTATGTCTGCCTGATTTTTCATTATCTTTCAATAAACGCCTTTTTGAATGATTGGTCGAGAAGCCGGATGCATCAGAACATAGACTGCTGGCCGTCGGGGGAGAGGATGGTTTTGCCGAGATGGCGGTACGCCAGTTCGGTAGCTTCGCGGCCACGAGGGGTACGTTTGATGAAACCCTCTTTGATGAGATAAGGCTCATAGACATCTTCGATCGTGCCGGCATCCTCGCCCATGGCGGTAGCAATGGTGGTCAGTCCGACAGGTCCGCCACGGAACTTATCGATGATGGTAACAAGCAGTTTGTTGTCGATCTGGTCAAGACCGAACGTATCTATATTGAGTGCTTCGAGGGCGTATTGGGCTATTTCGAGGTCGATTGAACCGTTTCCTTTGACTTGTGCAAAATCGCGCACACGGCGGAGGAGTGCGTTCGCGATACGGGGCGTACCACGGCTACGCCGTGCTATCTCTCCTGCGGCTTTGGAGTTGATCTCCACACCAAGCAATCCGGCAGAGCGTTTGACGATCCCGGCAAGGATGTCAGCATCGTAGTATTCGAGGTGGCAGTTGATACCGAAACGTGCGCGTAGCGGCGAGGTCAAGAGTCCCGAACGGGTCGTTGCGCCGATGAGGGTAAAATGGTTCAAGTCGATCTGGATCGTGCGCGCCGAAGGACCCTTATCTATCATAATATCAATACGATAATCCTCCATTGCCGAATAGAGATACTCTTCGACAATAGGCGAAAGCCGATGGATCTCGTCGATGAAAAGGACATCGTTGGGTTCGAGGGAAGTGAGCAGTCCGGCGAGGTCACCGGGTTTATCGAGTACAGGTCCGGAAGTGACTTTGAAGCCGACGCCCAATTCGTTGGCGATGATGTTCGAGAGGGTTGTTTTACCGAGTCCCGGAGGTCCAAAGAGGAGAACATGGTCCAAGGATTCGTGGCGCATTTTAGCCGCCTCGACGAAGATCTTGAGGTTCGAAGTGACTTTGCTTTGTCCCGCAAAGTCCGCAAAGCACAAGGGACGCAAGGCGTTATCCTGCTCTTTCTCGGTCATTTGGTTTCGGATATCGAAGTCCATAGGGAATTGACGATTTGACGATTTACGATTTACGATTGATTGACGATTTTAAGATTATTCTTAGCCCCTACGGGGCACGATTGATTGACGATTGATTATTGGTTGCGGCATGGAAGAGGGCTTCCAGATCGTCTATTTCGTTGATCATCTTGTCGGCTTTGATCGTGCCGTGGTCCAAAATGATGACGCGGTCACACATCTCCCGCACTTCCTGCATGATGTGGGTGGACAAAATGACAGAAGGATTAGAGGACGAATGGGTCAGGCTCTTGATGAGAGCACGAATCTCGATGAGTTGGTTCGGGTCGAGACCTGTGGTGGGTTCATCAAGAATGAGCAGTTCGGGGTTGCCGATAAGGGCTTGCGCCAAGCCGACACGCTGGCGGTATCCTTTGCTCAGTTCGCGAATATGTTTGTGCCTCTCGGGCGTGAGACCGACAAGGTCTATAAGACCATTTACGATTTGAAGATTTGACGATTTGACGATTTGACGATTGGTCAGCCCCGCCATAAATTCGAGGTATTCGGTGACGTACATCTCGTCGTAAAGGGGATTATTCTCCGGCAAATACCCGATAGACGCCGGCACAGAGGCTGTACCGCTATCAGGTTTCCAAAGCCCCATGAGGATCTTCATGAGCGTCGATTTGCCGGCACCGTTCGGACCTAACAAACCGACCACCTGTCCGGCAGGGATCTCCAGTGTCACATCATTCAGTACTCGTTGCGAGCCGAAAGACTTGTTAATATGTTGGCAATTTGTGATTATTGACGATTTAACGATTTACGATTAGACGAGTTATTGACGATTTATTTTAATTGACGATTGACGCGGTGGCCAATAGAACAATTATTAAATTGGAGTGCAAAGGTAGTAAAAAAAAATGATATACGCAAATTAAATCTAAAAAAATAATAAAAAACGCGTGCGGACTTGCGTATATGCGAAATTTTTTGTAACTTTGCGCCCGATTATGAAAACGAAACATCTACCTGTCGTATCTGCGCTGTTCCTGGTGATTGCCATGACCATTCAGTTTGTGGTGTCTTATCAATGGGAGAAAAAGCGCGTGTTGGAACACATCGACTATGAGATGGAGTTGGCGCAGAAAGATTTTATCTTCGAGATTTATGACATTCAGGATGCCGGTGAAGAGATGGTTGATTACATCAACCGTCGTCTGGACGAACCGGAGGCAATTCTTCGTCACACGAAAACGATAGTACGGCGTTTCCCGGACGTAATGTCCTGTTATGTCAGTTTCCGCCCGGGTTACTATAACGACAGCGATTATTGGTATTGTCCGGCTTCATGGCGGATGGGAGACAGTATTGTCACCACGCTGTATGGTGACAAGGAGCATGATTATTTCCAAAGGAAATGGTATAAAGGTGCGATACAGAGCGAGAAAGGTCTCTATTGGAGTCAAGCCTATCGCGATGAGGATTTCAAGGATCCTATCTGCACGCACTCTATCCGCGTGGAGAAAGACGGTGGTTTAGTTTGCGTGATTGGATTGGATTTCAGTCTGTTATGGGTGAACAAGATGCTGAATGATATCAAGCCGTTCGACGATGCGTATTGCAAGCTGATGAGTTCCGACGGGAGTATGGTGTTAGCCACGGATGAGATTTTGATGCCCCATCAGACCAGACGCGAAGTCTTCAAAAAGAACGATTGGATCATCAGTTCGGTCATGTTATCGCCGGTAGATATGCGTTTGGAGATTGGTGTGCCGAAGCATCATCTATGGGATAGCATATGGGAGAAATCTCTGATTACGTTAGGTGTCTTGCTGATAGGTATTTTAGTAGCCGGATTGCTGATTCGCCAGATCCGTCGTGATCAGGCGGCATATGCACGTGTGGAGACGGAAAACAAACTGATGGAGCGTGAGATGCACATTGCGAGCCGCATTCAAAGGGGGATTCTGAGGGATGCGCAAAAGGACAAAGGTCGAGTTACCGGGGACGATGTGGATGTGTTAGCGGCTTTGGTGCCGATGAAGGAGGTGGGAGGCGACCTGTACGACTATTTCCGGAAGGGGGAAGATCTGTTCTTCATCATCGGTGACGTCAGCGGGAAAGGAGTGCCGGCAGCTATGTTCATGAGCGCGACAGTCAACCTGTTCCGCTCGGCAGTGAGACGGTTGCAATCGCCCGAAGCGATCATGGAAGAGATCAACAGCGTACTGAGCGACAATAACCCCAGCATGATGTTCGTAACCGCTATTATCGGCAGGTTGCATGTTCCCACAGGCGAACTACTATACTGCAATGCCGGTCACCTAAGCCCGATTAAAGTACAAGGGGACAAGGAACAAGGTGCAAAGGTGGAAATTCTTACGTTGGAGCCGAATATACCGATGGGGTATGAAGGTAAGTTCCGCTTTGTGGAGCAGGGCACGATACTCGGTAAGGAAGATATATTGGTTCTCTATACCGACGGTATTACCGAAGCGCGGAATGAGAAGCGTGAGATGTTGGGCATGAAACGATGGATCGAAATCGTGAAGAATAACATAAAATCGCTTCGGGAAGGAAATATGGAAGCGATTAGTGAAGCGGGCTTGCAATTCGTCGGTAAGGCAGATCCAACGGATGACATGACTTTAATGACCATTATGAAAACCAATGATATACAGCCGCTTACGATGCACGTTGAGAACCAGATTGCACAATGGCCCAAACTCAAAGCAGCGTTTCATAACTACGCCCTGTGTGCGGGCATGGAAAAACGAACGATTAAAAAGATGGAAGTGGCGTTAGAGGAAGCGGTGGTGAATATTGTGAACTATTCGCAGGCGACGGAGATAGAATTAAAAATTAAAAATGAAGAATTAAAAATTATTCTTATCCTCTCCGACAACGGGGTTGCTTTTGACCCCACTGCGCAAACGCCGAAAGAGCCGGCGCAAGGAGTAGCTGACCGACAAATAGGCGGACTCGGAATAAGCCTTATACGGCAGATAGCGGATGAAATGCGATACCGACGGGTGGAAGACAAAAACGAATTGACAATTATTAAACATTTGATATATGGAAATCAAGATTCAAAAAAAGAATGAGGAGACCATCGTTCGCATGATCGGCGAACTGGACACGGTAGCAACTACCGAGCAGGCAGAGGAATTGCAGCAAGTGACCGCCATCGCCAACGAGGCATTGGTGATCGATTGCAGCGAGTTGGAGTATATCTCATCCGCAGGTTTGCGTTTCTTCATGCAGTTGAAGCGTGAAAGCGAAGCGAAAGGCGGCTCTATTCGCATCGAGCATCTGAACGAAGATGTAGCCGACATCTTCCGCATGAGCGGATTCCAGAACATTTTTCAAATTGATTGAAATTTGAAGATTTAAAGATTTGAGAATTTGAAGATTATTAGCCATGAAAAGTCCATTAAGTCAAGCGCAATTAGGCGTTTATTATGCCTGCGAGACATCGGTCAGCGATGAAGTTAACTATCAAAATCCGTTTGTCTATGCCCTTCCGGATCATGTGGATTTGGAGCGACTGCAGAATGCGGTTCTTGCCACCCTGAAAGCACATCCGTACATGTGCGGGCATATTGAACCGGATGATGAGGGCATGCCCATGATGGTAACGGGGGATACACCCCTTGTGCGTAAAATTGAATTGTCCGAACAAGAGTGGGGGGAAGCACA
>CAMNCW010000015.1 GCA_946534715.1 uncultured Bacteroidales bacterium
GCCGGTCGTTATGACGTCCACGCGACCCTTGAGGTCCTTGTGCCATTGCTCCTGCAGCCACTATCGCAAGGGCTAAAAGAAAGAATAATCGTTTCATTGTATCGGGTATTTTAGTTGTTTTGGTATATTGTATTCGGTATTGTTCATAGAAATGTAGTGTTTATATACCACTTCATATATAAGTCAAAAAAGACCTGCACACGTAGTGATCGTTCCCTTGAGGATAAGAAATCTATCACCTTAAAAGCAACTTTTTTCAAATTTCTTCTATACCCAAATTTTTTAAATAGTAGTAAGTGCTATCATAATATTCTGGCAATCGGGTGTGGTCGTCGGGTGAGCCTTCGGGGACACAGATTATCATTCCTTGACGGGCGCGAGTGAGAAGGACACGGTATGCGTTAATAAGGTATGCTTGACGGTCAGATTTCTTGATATTATTCCACTTATTACCACCGTTGAACTCAAAGAAATTCCATCCGTTCGGCGTATAGCGCAAATCACCGTCCCAAACCACGCAAGTCCAATCCAACTCTAAACCCTGCACATCAAACTCCGAGGCAGCATCTTCCAAGAAAAGAGATGAACGCACATCGTTGATATCATCCAAGAACCAATGCACCGTGTCTGGTTTGCAGCGGACATCAATCGCAAGCGGTTTGAGGCGATAGGCTTTAGAGGAAACCAACAGACCGTAGCGCTCGTTTCCTCGTGCGTGGGTGCGCAACCATTCTTTGGCCTTGTTCAGATCACGCGTCAAAGCAATTGGGTAGCGGTCAGCGATGTCTGTATATATCTTGCGGACATTCTCTGCGTCTCCATCGAGCAGATAATGAACCATATTCGATAGGCTCTCTGCACGGAACGAACGCATCGAAACTGCCAGATGCAGGTCGTCAGAAAAAGTCTTATTAGGGTTATTCTCCAGAAGTTCAGAGACTTTTCCTTCTGCGTATTCTTTAGCGGTGAGTTGCGAGGATATATAAACATTCCAATTGGGGAAGGTCTCATTGAGCGCACGTATCCATTCTCCTATACCGGCTTCGCCTGTGTTAATCTCCTGACCGCCACCAACGAGGCAAACAATAACCGCCCAATCGGGTCGCTGATCCAAAGACCAAATGAGGAACTCACCTTCCGACATGGGGAAGTTAGCAAAGCCTTTCTTACGGCTCAGCCAATTCGCGATGTGTTCTTTATCCCATGAACGCTGTGCTTCATCGAAAATAGCGATATTTTCCACCTCACCATAGCCGGCTTCTTGGTCTTTTAATTCCTTTGTGGGGTCAATCTCCAGAGTGCCATTCACCACCTTTACCTTGTTGAGCATATTATCGCGGTAGCGGTGGATGATTTGTATAAAACGCTTTACTTCGCGTTCTGCTTCTTTCTTGGTGATCTTCTTCCCTTTTTCTTTCTCTTGTGCCTGTTTATCGCGCGTCAGGGCTTCTGTCAGCACTTGCACCAAAGGTCCGTTCCCTGAGAGATAAACAGCTAAGTCTTGTTTCTCCTGTTGTACGGCTACATTTAGACCAACTAAGGTCTTACCTGCGCCCGGAACGCCTGTGACGAAACAGATACTTTTGCCTCCACAAGCCTTGGTGTCGCGGATAACTTGGCGCACATAGCGCGTGGTGGTCTCTAACTGGGCGCCTTCCGCTTCGCTTTTGGTTATGTTCTCTACACTATGATTGAGATAAAGCGACCGTGCTGCCTCGATGATAGTGGGTGTCGGGGCATAACGGCTACGAGACCAATCATCCAAAGAAACGGCATAGTGTTTCGGTTCTAATGGTTGCGATAATACCAACTCAAAGACATCTTTTAGATGAGCTGCATTGGTTAATAGAGGCTCGTAGATACCATCGTCATAATGCGAGGGTTGACAGAGAGTCGAAAAGGCTGTTTCTTCGGTTGCAACCAAAATAGGGATGATCCATCGGTCGGCGCTTCCTTGGTGGAAATTCTTGAGGTCTAAGGCATAGTCGAGCACCTGATCTATGTCTTGGTGCTTGAATTCTTCTTCACCGGCTTTGAATTCCACTACAAAAACACGTTCGCGAAGAAGAACCACCACATCAATACGCTTTCCTAAACGCGGAATGGTGTACTCGAAAATGATGTGCGCTTGCTCGTTGGCATAGGACGCAAGCAGGTGCTTCATGATCGTTATTTCTTGCTCCCAAGCGAACTTCTGAGTGGATGCGGTATCCATCTCATCCGCAAGCGACATCTTGCCGAAGATAGAGTTGGTATCTTCCGCAAGGAATGTTGCCATGTCTGCTTGGTAGAAATAACGGTTTGTCATGGATTTCTGTTTGTCTTATTTGTGCTTTTTCTCGCTCTTCTTCCGTTTATCGGTCGGTAACTTACAACTTTGCGAAAGGGTCTTTCAATCGCTCGGATGGGGTTTTCGTGTCTCGGTCATCTCGGCTTTAAGGAGTTCTATGTTTGCTTTGCAAACTCGCGCGGCGCACTTACTCCTTGACTGTCCACCGGACACTCTGCGGTGCGCCTGTTTCGCTTCACGGTCATCTCTCGCTCATCGGTCGGTGGAAGGTGGCATAGCAACCTTACCAAGTAACCATGTATCATTTGAGGTAGCCGCCACCTGACGAGCCAAACGAAACCGAGCACTTTCAATAACTGCTACGACTTGTAGCAGTAATTCCTTATACTCGTCTGATTTGAACGGCGTGTCTAATTGTTGAGTACTTATTTGCTCAATATCTGCCATGGTTTTATTTGTCGGTTGATCGTGTCACGGAGGGCAAAAATTGTCGCGCCAGTGGTGCGATAATTTGGTCGCAAGTCGTGACACAATTCACCATTTTACAAATTCGGGTGCAAAGGTACAAAAAATATTTGATATATGCAAGTTTTTGAGGATGGAAAAATACGGGAAAGGGGATTTTCTTTGAAAATCAGCGGATGACATCCGACTCAATGGACATAGAAACGGGATAACATCCGATGCAATGGACATAGAAGCGGGATGACATCCGACTCAATGGACATAGAAGCGGGATGACATCCCTCATAAAAGAAGAAGACTTATAAGCAAAAAGAAAGATATATTTTATCAATTTGCAGCCTTCAGGCTCGAAATAATAAACCCTCTCAGAGTCGTGCAGAAATGGTTATTCGGCTTGGGATTTTCTGGCGTCGGAGCACGGTGACGGAAATGCTTGCGGTAGTCTGCATATTTCTTTTCCCATTGGGCTCGCAACTCCGGATCTCTCAAAATCACAGAGGCCTGTTTAACCGCCTCTCCAAAAGTGCTTCTTGTCGCTCCCTGTTCCGCCGAGGCTGTTCCGCGAAACGGATGATCCATCGCATAAGCGTGCGTTCTGCCGCCACGTGTGCGGTAAACGATTCGGTCTTTGCGTTTGAGTTTGCCTTGAAAAGAGTCGATTGCGACGTTAGTTTCTACATGTGCCATTTTATATGTGTTTAAAAGTTAATAATCAGTTCTAATTAAAGTGTACACTATGGGATTCATAGTAGGGAACCATAGTAATCGTCCGTATATCCTCCGTATATTGTCCGTATATCGTCCGTGTAAAATACGTGTATAATGCGAGTATAATGCGAGTATAATGCGTGTATATTAAGTGTATATTACGAGGTTATCAGGACGAAATCAGGTGCAAAGGTACAAAAAATAATTGAGATATACAAATAAATTTGTATTTTTTGCTATGGAATTTTGTTTTCTTTACTTTAATTTTTACAGATAACAGGAATTTTCAATACTCAACGCGCTAAAATTTTCCAATGTGTAAGTCATATTTTTTATCGTTTATTATCTGCGGTACTTCGAGGAGTTCCATGATATCCAGCATCTTGTACCAAACGTCCTCTATCTCGCTATGCCACGAGTTATGGAAATGACCATAGTACCAACGCTCCAACGGATGTCCGTCACGTTTCAAGTGTGCCAAGATAGCATCCATCGTCGCTCGTTCAGCGTCGCATTCATCCAACAAAGTCGGGTCGTTCTGTACCCAAGAAGAGAGTCCGCTTTTCGTTTGAAACTCACAGAACGAAGGAGCTGTGTGCGTCACTACAATGTCAATCTTTAGACCTGCATCCCGGATGGTGTCCAAAGAGGAAGTATCGTATTTAGGTGCTTCGTCCCGCCAGTAATAGACCTTACCGGGATGGCGAGCCATCTCTTGTTGGCGGATCTGCCGATCGACGCTGATTGCGCCTCCAACGCAGAGTACCGTTCGTCCGCAGGATTGGATCACGGCATAATCCGGCACGGTGCGCCAACGCTTGTGCTCTATCGCTGTATGTCCGGCGGTGTCCGTCGCGAAATACGCAGGGTCGTCATGGTTGCCGCGAACCATCGCTATCCAGCAGTTGTTCTGCGACAGACGCTTCTCGATGCGCCGAAAGACCTGATCGTACGCGCCCTGTTTCTCAAATCCGAATCCGCAATCTCCGGCAACAATAACCAGCGTATCGCGCATCCCATAACGGATACACATTTCGTACACAAGCGGCACAAAATCACCGTGTATATCTCCGCAGATTACCAGCGACTTCGCTTCCGGATATGTCAAAACAAAGGGGGTCATATAGTTTCAACTCATGATATATACTCTTCTCAAAACCTTCAAGAGTCCTTCCACGCGCTGTAACCTTAATCCGGCAGCACGCAGAAAATCTTCGTTCGGCAAGTCTTCTGCTACTTTTTCTATGAACTCGCTCATATCTGCTTTCATTTCCTCCGACAATGCAAAACGCGCTTCTTCCCGCAACATCGGAGCCAAACGGAATACATCTTTCTTGTGCTTCTCAATATCATCCGCGTCCACGTCGCCTCCTTGCTCTTTCCGTACACGCAAATCAATATACGCCTTCGCCTTCAAGCATATTAGTGCTTCCACATTGGCGATATGTATTCCTTCCTCTAATTGACTATGTGCAATCGTGAAGTGATAGTAACTGTCATTCATCAATATGGCGGAAAGACTGGACAACTCATCTTCTACCGGAATAGGCTCCAAATGCGCATCTTCAGGGATAGTTAACATGCCTATCTTGCGGGCGAACAACTCTAATTGTTTCGGATAGCGCTTATCTTGTGGCTTTAAGAATCGGAAACACTCATGCTTGTCTGCTCCTCTTTGGCGACGTTCATAACCGCCTTCGTGTACGAACTGCCAGAACTCGCGCACAAAATCAGCCGACAAGGCCTCTACGACCAACACTACATCCAGATCTTTTGTAGCCCGAGGCACTTGAGCACTCGCTTCCTCATGAATATAACAAGCCGCTCCTCCTATCAGCACATAACTATCAGAATAGGCGGAAAAACGCTCTTTAAATAAATCCAATCCTGTTACCATATATCAAAAAACACCAGTTATCAATCCTTTTGCTTCTTTTCTCACTCGCTCGTCTTCTGCTTTGCGGAGCGACAAGTACAACGATAGGTTATCCACCATCCCATCCTTCGCTAATAACATTGGATCGTAACGCCATACTTCCACAACGTGTTCGCCAAACTCTTTATTCAGGTCTGCTCCTAATTGTTGCGCCTCTTGTTTGGAAATAGCCCAATGATGTTCTTGTGGTTCGGCCAGCATGGTTAATTCTGTCAAAGCCTCTTCTCCGCATATCGGGGTCTCCAGTATTCTGTCCGTTCGCAACACACGCTCTATTGGACTCTGCAATACCGGTAACGCTTGCTCCCATAACTCACGGCCGCAACGAATGAACGTCATCTGTTTCTCACGGCTTGGAGTTAGTTCCACAAAATGATTGTCTGCTAACCACTTAACAGCCCGGTTGATATTCGGATACGAAACGCCCATTAATTCCGCAATTGGCTGAGCTGACAGACCGTTCAGACACCGTCTTTGCAGATGGTAAAGTATTATCGCTTGCGCCATAACCGGCATCGGTTTGCCTTCCATATCCACGGGGTTTCGTTGCACACGAAGATCCATTAGTAGAGAAGGCAAGAACAACTGTCTGCCCGGTACAATCGTATTCACTCGTGCTTCAATTAACCGTTTCATGTTGTACGGCCTCACTTCCGGCAACACGACAGCTGCGTGCATCATTAGCGTATTTTCAACGATTGCAGAATGTTTTTTCAACTGCATAGGCGTTGCTTCCTCGTCTTTGCAAACCATCAGACATGCCTCTGCACCCAGCAAATGACAATGCATCAACTGATAGGAATTCGTAATAAGAATCGGGAGTGCTTGCTTTTTTGCCTTATCTAATGGATAGATCTGCACTTCTGCACCAACCATTCTTGCAATGTATTCGCTGATATTTTGTACGTTAACTTTCATTTTGCTATTTATCATACATTAATTATAAATTGCAAATCCGCTGCAAAGTTACTATTTTTTTTTGAATTATGCAAGAGTTTTGGCATAAAAATCACTTTTTTTACATTTTTCTATCTCTAAAATTTGTCCACGTCAAAATATTTTTGTAATTTTGCATCAAATATTCAAAAAATGAATGAGTTGTCCAAAACAAACTAAATAAACTTTAATTCAAAGATAATATGGCAAAGATTTATCCGCAACAATGGCGACAAATACATCCATTCGCAACGCCTATGAGCACGGATCAGTATTATGCAAAATTGGCAAATCGCGTGGCAGAGATACTGAAAGCTTCGTTTGTCAAAGAGGCTTTTGAAACGACTGAAGATCTGACAGATACTGCGATTCGGATTACGGCTTGGTTTGAGGATATCATCTCCAACCTCGGCATTTGGAGGACGGTGAATGAGGTGTGCAGCAAGCGACACGGAAAGCCGCTTCCTTTTTACGATGTGGAATCGTATTATCCTAATGAGCCCAATGTTGAAGACATCAGTCTGCTACTATGGGATGCGGTGGAGGCGTTGCATCCTTATCGGTTCATGAATCCTGAAAATCCGGCTATCATGGAAACGGCGGTTGCTCTTTGCGAACTTTTCGACGAAGAGTATCCAACGGCTCCGGAGACGGAGGAATTGTATGAATTTTTGCACGACGAGCAGCAGTTGCAGGACTATTGGCATGTGCGGAAATTATGCGATTGGCTGTCGTTGCGTGCGTATATCAGCAAACGGCAGGAGAATTACTGGCAAGAAACGCTTGATGAGCAATTAGAGGACAACGACTCACCGATGGATGAAGAGATGATTAGCTACGCCATCTTGACGGATTTGACATTCCGCGGCAAGCATAATCTGCTTTCTTTAACCGCTCCTCAATGGCTCGCTCGTATCACTAATCATCAGGAATTCAATGAAATGCAGTTGCTCGACCCAACACATTATTTGCTTATCGGCGAGAACGCTACGCAATTTCTGATGCGCAATATGGCAACAGACGAAGAAGTAGCGATTGAGAAAGATTCATTCTCAGAAGACGAGTTTGTGGCTCGTTACCCAAAAGTCGGCGAAACTGTATTTTTCTGTACGCTACTGCGGTTCAATGGGAAGTTCTACCAATGCGGCATAATGGCACAAAACAAATTATCGGACATTCCGTCGGAAGTGTTGGAAGAAGAAAAGCAAGAGAGTCGTCTTACTGAAAAAGGCTCCCACGCTTTATTTCTGAAGGCGAGCGAAGGTAAACCGGTGGTGTTCTGCAAAGACGTTAATGAGATGTTGCAGTTCTATCGCAAGATGAATATTCCTCTGACGCAGGATTCCATTGCTCAGTTCCAACGCTTATTCGCCGATCGTACAAACGGCATCGCGTTAGTGGGCGATATGTATGGTGGAATCAGTATCATTCCGGAGTTAGCTTATTGTATCAAGTCGGACGACAATCCGTTCTACGACCAAAAGAAAGCGGTACAACATGCTCACGCGTTGTTGTTGGATCCCAATGCGATTTCTTATGGAGCGGCATGTGCGCTTATCGATTATAACCTGTTGCCGGACGCTCGCTTGAATAGCCTGAAAGGCGAGGAATACGGCCGACAGTTCCTGCACAAGAATGCGCAGTTTATTACAGACTATCTCTTCTCGAAATGCCGAGAATATGATTTGTAACGAATGATAGATTGTCGCGATCCTTACGTGCAAACCTCTTAACTCGCAGCCACCAACTGCGAGTTTTTGGTGATTTCCCTTTCAAATTTCATTTTCTCATCACTTTCTATCTCTAAAATTTGTCCACGTCAAAATATTTTTGTAATTTTGCAGCCGATTTGGGGTATTAGCTCATCTCATACATTTCGAGTCCGCTATACTCCAAAGACATAGCGCAAGGCGTTGCGCACATATATTAACAAGCATTACTATTATTTCGCGTTTACCGAAAGTGTCAGAAGTTAAAAAAGGAATAAATGCAAGAAATAATAAAAGGCAGCTTATCCTTTGGGAGAGGTGTGCCTTATTTATTATATAATAGTGCTCTATAGTGTGAGTTTCTTATGATAGACAAAGGCTCCTATTCTGACACTGCCTTGGTAACGCGATAAGAAACTATGGATGGGGCTTGGTCGTCCATAACCGCATATTTTGATGGCAACATGATTTTTATGTTATTGTTAACTATCATATGGGGAATATTTGTTTTTATGTTCAAAAAGAATAGCAGGAACAGAATGTGTACGACTTTTTTTGTTATGTTGCCTATTCTATTTGTTTTTGCGTTGAATAATTATTTTGTTTATAATCTTAAATTTAGATCTGATGCATCAAAGGAGGATGCATCTCAAATGTAAAGAATCGTATTCGGGCATCCCTTTTTGCCATTCCCCTTTTTGCTTCTACCACTCACAGTTGATTGTTGCAAGGTAAGGGTTTTGAACTATAAAAATTTGCATGGCAAACTTAACCATCTTGACCAAGTTCTTTTAAGTTGGTCAACTTTGCCAACTTGGTCATGTAAAATTTCGCATGAGATTATTGAGACTTTTGAGACTTTCTTGCAAAATGTCAATAATACCCTATTTTTTCTTTCGGTAAGTGATATTTTGATACTTGTAAACAGAAGTGTATCTAACAAAAAGATAGAAAGTATCAAAAGTATCATAAGTCTCATGTCATTTTTTTATTATGCTAAGTGTCTGTCTAATCCTTAGCGTCACCTAAGCATGAGAGTACGACAAAAGTCTAGGATTACCAGGTAATTACTCCGTATTTGGTCCGTAAATGGGTTATTGTTGATGTGTTACGTTTGTGCGTGAGGTGATTTGAGGGGATGATATATATATGCGGAATAAAAGGTTAAAAATGTGTAGATACTTTCCGAAATCGTGTGTATTTATGGTACATTTCGGAACGTATCGGCATAAAAAAGAGATGTATTAGCGAATGATAGATTTAGAAAAGATTTTGCACTCAGGGAACATTTTGGCAAAAAAGATTTTGCGCTCAGGGAACATTTTAAAAAAAACGTTTATCGTATTTATTAGTGTTTTGGCATATTATTTTTTGGTATTTGATATAATATGATGAGAATTATTTTACGTATTTGATATAATTTTTCGCTTAAATATTTGCATATATCAATATTTTTTCGTACCTTTGCAGCGGATTTTAAAACATATGATTATGGAGTACATATTTGAGCGTAAGATTTACCAGCAGATGCTGCAATGGAAAGAAGAAAATCAAGGTAAAACAGCACTCTTGATAGAAGGAGCTCGTCGTATTGGGAAATCCACCATCGCTGAACAATTTGCCAAACAAGAGTACAAGAGTTATATCCTCATTGACTTCAACAAAGCGACTGCCACCATTAAAAGTTTGTTCAATGATTTGATGGACTTGGATTACATCTTCATCTATCTGCAAGATGCCTATAAAACGACTTTGTATCCCCGCGAGTCGGTTATCATCTTTGACGAAGTGCAACAATGTCCGTTAGCGCGTCAAGCAATCAAATATCTTGTACAGGATGGTCGTTATGACTATATCGAAACCGGTTCGCTCATCAGTATCCGTAAGAATGTCGAAAACATAACTATTCCGAGCGAAGAAGATAAGATTGAGATGTTCCCGATGGATTATGAGGAGTTCCGCTGGGCAATGGGAGATAAGACAACTATGCCTCTTCAAAAGCAACTTTTTGACAAAAAGATGTCTATGGGCGATGAACTTAACCGAGCGAAAATGCGTGATCTTAGGCTCTACATGTTAGTCGGAGGGATGCCACAATCCGTTAGTAAATACCTGGAAACAAAGAACCTGCGCGCCGTTGATGCCATCAAACGAAAGATAATCGAATTGTATATCGAAGACTTCCGTAAGATTGACAAAAATGGCAAAATAGGTCGATTGTTCCAAGCCATTCCCTCCATGTTATCGCGCAATGTGACACGTTTCCATCCCACATCTATTATCAAAGGTTTGCCTTCGGATAAGATGGAAGACTTGATTGTCGCCCTTGAGGAAAGCAAAACAGTTAATTTCTGCTATCATGTTGCAGACCCGCAAGTGGGACTTCCTCTGACTGAAGATAGAGAACGTTTCAAACTATACGTGGGAGACACAGGGCTGATGGTAACACTCGCTTTCCGGGATAAACGTTTCACGGAAAATGAGTTATATAGCAAACTTCTATCAGACAAGTTGCCGGCGAACCTCGGCTATGTATATGAAAATCTCATTGCGCAAATGCTACGCGCCGCAGGTAATAAACTCTATTACCACACTTGGCCAAAAGATGAAAGTCACAGCTATGAGATAGATTTTATATTGTCTCGGGGAGCAAAAATTTGCCCGATAGAGGTAAAATCATCGAATCACAAGTCGCACGCTTCTTTGGATGCATTCTGCGAGAAGTACTCATCGCGCATCAATAATCGCTATTTGGTTTATACCAAAGATTTGCGCAAAGATGGCGAGACGCTCCTTGTGCCGGTTTACATGGCAGGTTTGCTTTGAAATACGTTTAAATTAAACAGATAATTTATATTTGCTTATAAATAGCGCTTGTTAATGATCACATTTCTGTCAGAAGGAATGCCATATAGAAAGGAATGGTCAATAGCGAACCATCGCGTCCGACGTTATAATCGCCTATTTTGATAGCATGATGAACATGGTATTTCTCGGGATGAGCCAGAACCGTACGCATAGACTTGGCGTTGCCGGTTCGAGCTTTGCATTCAATAGGCACACATTCGCCTTTATAACGCATCAAAAAGTCCAACTCTACTCCTCCATCTTTGTGGTAATAATATAACTTCCGTCCCATTTTGCCCAAGATGTCCGCCATCAAACTCTCATAAATAGCACCTTTATATGCGCCCAAGTCGCCCTGCATAATACTCCATGCTGATCCATCATCCAACATACTGATAAGCAATCCGGTATCTGCCATATAGACTTTGAACTGGTCGTTCATGGCAACGCCTTCCAGAGGTAGTTCTGTAATCTCTGTGTTGTAACAACGGCGAATGATACCGGCGTCTTCTATCCATTGCAAACTGCCATAATAATCCCGACCTTTAGCGCCAGGACGAACGACAGAATAGGTGAATTTTTTATATTCACGCGCCAATTGTTTGGGGATCGATTCGAAGCACTCACGAATACGCGGCTTATCCGGTGTGAGGGCATATTTGATCATATCGGCTTTATAGGTCTCAACAATCTCTCGTTGAACGGTTAAAAGTGCCCCAACTTGCTGCGTAGAAAGAAACGTACTGACAGCTTCCGGCATTCCGCCAACAAACACATATTGCAGCAACAATTCACGGAAACGCGTATGGAACGCAGGTTCTACGGGAGTCTCTTTTTTTAGATGCTGACGCAGAATGTCTATATGCTCCTCGCGAATACCATTTGCCCAAAGCCATTCTTCAAAATCCATGGGATACATGTTGACAATCCGTTCAAATCCGACCGGAATAGATGCTTGCCGTTCTTCGGCTTGTTCCTCTTTGGTTTTGTAACCGTTTACACCGAGCAACGAACCGGTACAAAGCACATCATACCGCCCGTCAAGACAGAAGTACTTCAGCGACGAACGAGCGATCGGGCAATCTTGTATCTCATCGAACACAAAACATGTATTATGCGGCTCCATCACAGCATTCGGCAAAGCCGCACTAATACGCAAGACGATAGAGTTGATGTCCAAGTTCGGATAAAAGAATTGTTTGTACTCCGGGTAAGCTCTAAAATCCAAATAGACAACATGCTTATAGTTGGCTTTGGCAAATGCCAATACAGAACTGGTCTTTCCACATTGACGAACGCCCTTGATAATTAGCGGTTTTCGTTGTGGTTGATCCTTCCACTCAAGAAGGAGAGTTTCAATCTTTCGCTTATACATAATACACCTTTTTATACCGACTTTTTGATATATTTTACACTTTTTCATGCCAACTTTTTAAAATGAATTACACCTTTTCATACTGTCTTTTAAACAATAGTAACACATTTTCCTATCGACTTTCGGGTGCAAAGGTACTACTTTTTTTTGATATACGCAAGAAAATGAGCGATTTTTTGACAAAATATTTGCATAATTCGAAAAAAAGTTGTAACTTTGCATCAAATTACTATCATGACAGGACGGACACTTTATACGGTGGGGCACTCGAATCAGACGTTTGAAGATTTGCTCGGGATGCTGCAAGCTCAACACATCAACGTGATTGTGGATGTGCGGAGCGTTCCTGCCAGCAAATACACACCACAGTTCAACCAAAAGCCTCTACAAGCAGCCTTGCATCGTGAAGGTATTCATTATCTGCATTTTGGTAATGAATTTGGAGCACGGCGTACAGATGCCTTGGATGCGGACAACAAGGTGGATTTTGAAAAAGCGGTTCTCACTCCGGCCTTTCAAGAGGGAGTAAAGCGGCTGACGGACGGTTTGAATAAGGGTTTTCGCATATCGCTTATGTGCTCGGAAGCTAATCCGTTGGAGTGTCATCGTTTTGCGATGGTGTCGCGGTATTTTTTTGAGCATGGCGTGGATGTGCAGCATATCGTGCATGACGAGAACGGAACTGTGACAACTATTCCTCACCAACAATTACAAGACGAAATGGTGAAGGAATATGTGCGCAAGAAAAAGATTCCCGAAGTGCAACCACCGGATATGTTTGGCGAAAACGAATGCACTAAAGAGCAGCAAGTTGTGCTTGCTTATCGTCAGAAAAACAAAGAGATAGCATACCAACAAGAAACAGAGGAATACTACGTATGATTACACTTTATACCATCGGTTTTACAAAGAAATCAGCAGAGCAGTTTTTTGAGTTGCTCAAGAAGAACCATGTGCAAACGCTTGTGGATGTGCGGATTAGCAATAGTAGCCAATTGGCAGGATTTGCAAAGGGAAGTGATCTGATCTATTTTCTCAAGCAAATTGGAAATATTGGTTATCGGCATGTCACAGACTTTGCTCCGACGAAGGAACTGTTGAGCGATTATCGAGCAGGAAAGGTAAATTGGGCGGAGTATGAACGCGTCTTTGCAGACCTAATGACCAAGCGTCGCATCAATCAGCGATATAAAGTAGTAGATTTTGACAAGTGCTGTTTTCTTTGCTCCGAAGAGACTCCCGAACAATGTCATCGTCGCCTTTTAGCCGAACATCTTCGTCTGCAAGATCCTGAAAATGTGAAGATTGTGCATCTGATTTAATCAAACTATCATGTAGAATACCATGGAAAAGCACCTCTTTATTTGTCTTGCTAATTCATATAAGTACGGAGGACGATGTATAGCCGGAGTTGAGATCCGATTGAGTGCAGATGAGAAGTCTTTCCGTGTAGTGACAGAAGATGGCGAACCGAAATGGATTCGTCCGGTTCAACGAGGAACAGAGCATGAAGAGATTGCCGCAGAAACGGCTCGCAATATACGGATTCTGGATGTGATAGAACTGGAAACAACGGATTCGTGTGGGGATGAGTGTCAGAGTGAAAACGTATATTTTAAGCGAATGAGGATTGTCAAGAGTCTGCCATTTTCACCTAAAGTGTTGCAAGCCTTACTATCCAAGAGGGAATCGGTATTGCATTCTGAAGAGCGTTTTCTAACGCACGATGAATATTGCGCAAATCGCGGCTCACTAATGTTGATTGAACCGGAAGAGCCGGAGATCATTCGAGAACTTAAAATCACAGACGAAGGAAAGCGTGTACCCAAATACAAGGCTCGTTTTTCGTACAAGGGAATTGAATACCTGCTGCCAATAACGGATCCGCGTTATCTGGAACGGATGGAAGGGTATTCGAAAATGCCGTTGGTGGGTAAGTTTGATACAGGTACGTTCTTTTTTACGATTTCCATGGCTGCTGAAGAATGGAAAGACAAACATTACAAACTCTTAGCCGGAATTATTGATACACGTTCTGTAGAGACGGACACGCTACAAGATGCGCGGAATGAGTCGATGGCTTATTATCTGGCGGAGGAGTTTGCTATGCACACGAACCGGCCGCTGTTCATCACCGGCAAGGCGGGAACGGGAAAGACGACTTTTCTGAGGAAGTTAAGAGAGCAGATGCCGAAGAATATGGCGGTTGTGGCTCCGACCGGTGTGGCGGCTATCAATGCCGGCGGAATGACCATTCATTCGTTCTTTCAATTGCCCGTCCGGACACTTATTCCGACGCCGCAGTCGTACAAGCAACTGTTTGCAGAACAGCGGCTTACACAGCGCAAACGGAATCTTATTTATCATTTGGAGATGCTTGTTATTGACGAGATCAGTATGGTTCGTGCTGATGTGTTGGATGCGATAGATCAGGTTTTGCGGCGATACAAATACCGCAAGGATCAGCCTTTTGGCGGCGTGCAGTTGGTAATGATCGGCGACCTGTTTCAGTTGTCTCCTGTGGTGACACGTGGCGAGGACGAAGAAGCGATGCGGAAGTATTACGAAGGGCCGTATTTCTTTCAGGCGAAGGTGATGCAGGAGTTGCAACCGATCTATGTGGAGCTGGATCATGTGTTCCGTCAACAGGATCAGACGTTTGTGCAACTGCTGAACGAAGTGCGTGAGAATCAACTGACTGCGCAGGGTCGTGCGTTGCTTAATGGGCGGTATAACCCGCGGTTTCAGAACACGGATGAGGATTTTCATATCACCCTGACGACCCATAATCGTCTGGCGGACGAACTGAACGAACGCGAGTTAGCCAAACTGCCAGACGAGCCGCATGTTTTTACGGCAGAGATCAAGAAAGATTTTCCAGTGAATATCTATCCGACGGAGGAGACCTTATATTTGAAAACGGGCGCGCGGGTGATGTTTGTGCGCAACGACGACCAGAAACCGCGGCGGTTCTACAACGGCAAGATCGGCGTGATCACAGAGATAGACAGCGAGAAAATAGTTGTGCGATGTGAGGACGGGGACATCGAGGTGACGCGCATGGTTTGGGAGAATATCCGCTACAAAGAGGACGAGAAAACGGGCAAGATCGACGAGGAGATCTTAGGTACGTTCACCCAATATCCATTGCGACTCGCGTGGGCAGTGACGATTCACAAGAGTCAGGGTCTAACGTTCGATAAAGTGATTATTGATGCAGCGAGAGCTTTTGCGGCAGGGCAGGTCTATGTGGCACTTTCGCGTTGCCGGACGCTCGAAGGCATTGTGCTGTCTTCACCGCTGGATCGTGTGGAGTTAGACAACGATCCTTCCGTGCTGCGTTATACGGACAGCCAGCCGTCTGTGGAGACGATTCAGCAGGCACTTCCGACGGCGCGCAAGGAATATGAAATTCAGTTGTTTAGCGCGCTTTTTGACTTCCACCGGACACTTTCGCTGTTAGATCAGATGCGCAAGATGGCAGCGTCCAAAGTGTCGTTCAATGCAGAGTGTTTGCCGTTCTTGGACGCCTTACAACCTGTTTTTACCGAGTGGCAGAGCATTGCCGATAAGTTTCGACCGCAGTTGACCAAACTGTTGCTGAGCGGCGATAAGAGTTTGCTGCGGGAACGTTTGCATGCTGCTTGCGGGTATTTTGTGCCGTTGATGCAACCCGTGGCACAAAAGATAGCCGATCATCCTTGCCGTTGTAAGAACCAAGCGGACGCCAAGGATTTTGAACCATTGTTAAGCGACCTGTTCTTAGGGCTGCACGAGAAGATCCATCTGATGCAAGCGTTGATTAAGACGGATGAACCTTCTTCCGAATCGCTGCTCCAGGCCCGCAATACGTTCGTTGCGCCGATGGAAGAACTAAACAAACTAACCCCCTCCAACTCCCCCACAAGGGGAGGGAAAAAACAGAATAAGGGACAAAGGGACAAAGTACCAAGTACCAAAGGGAATGACGCAATAGACGACATGGCGGTGGAGGGGATGATTCATGACATGTTGGAAGATGGAAAGCCGTCGCCGTTCTTGTTGGATTTTATAAAGATGATGCGTCAAAAGCGTGCTCAGGAAGTGCCCGAGACTTCGCAAGCCGGCGCACGATGGACGGTCGAGGACGACCTGCGGCTGCGAGAACTGTTTTTAGAAGGCACTCCCATTGCCCAATTAGCCAAAGAGTTCAAGCGCACGTATGGTTCTATCAAAGCCCGCCTCAAGAAATTAGGCTTGATCGAATAAAGAAGAACATAAAGCCCGAAGACGGGTTTCATCTTTAATAAGGGAGCGAAGGGATGCAAGACCTTGCACGTTGCGTTCACTGTTGAGCCAAAGTTTCAAGTAACCTCCTTCCGCATATTTCTCTTGCAGATGCGCTAAACTGCGCTGGTACAAGGTTTCAAAATCAGCGTCCGGGAAGAGTTTACGGCTATACGCCATAGTGCGATGAATGACTGTGATCGGATCAATTTGCCGATCTGCCTCTGCCACAATCGCGCCATAAATAGTTCGCGGAGGACGGCTTGCACTGGCACGATGGTCCTCTACCGCATCGCGCATGATGAGCAGTTGTTCGGATGTAAACCAATGTTTTAACGTATCATCCTTCATCAAAATCTCGCCGGAATGGATGTGATGGTGTTCGCGGTCGAACTTCAAGCCTAAATCATGATAGGCGGCAATGACGTACGCCATAGTTTCATCGGCGTTGTTGGCACGCGCAAGTTTAAGGCTTTCGCAAATCACAGTCTCAGCATGATCACGCTTATGTCCACCATCAAAAGCATCGTATTGCGGCAAGATAAATTGCTGAATATAAATATCCAAAGCCAGGTCAGCCGGTTTGTCAATGATACGGGATACACCGGCTTCTACCAGTTTCTCACGTGGCACAAAGCCCCAAGAGCATGCTACAAAAGGAACTTTCGCATTGGCGGCCGTATCTCGATCAACAAGGCTGTCACCAATATAGATCAGTTGAGAGTTGAGGGTTGAGAGATGAGAGAAGCCGCTCTGTTGAGGATTAAGAGCAGAAAGAATATCATAGACTATTTGGGGATTTGGCTTGCGTTCAATGCCCTCACGCTCACCTAAAACGACATCAAAGATTCCCGGGAAAAAATGATTAACAATCTTCTCTGTTGCAGCTTGGTATTTATTGCTTGCAACAGCAAGGTGATGCCCTTGTGCTTTCAAGGATGCAAGTAATTCGGGAATACCTTCATACGGACGCGTATAGTCGCAATTGTGAGCATCATAATACGGTACAAAATGCGCGCGTACACGCAGGATATTCTCCTCTGAGCGTTCATCCTCAGGTAAGGCACGACGAATGAGATTGTTGATTCCGTTCCCTACCATGCGCGGGTATTCCTCAATGCGGTGCGTCGGGTAACCCGTCCGCTCTAACGCATAGTTACACGCATAGCCTAAATCATCAATAGTGTTAAGTAACGTTCCGTCTAAATCAAAAATTATAATCATAGTATCTAATGTAATTATTATAATCCAATGCACAATTAAATTAGCGTGCAAAGTTACAAAAAAAAATGCACATATGCAAGGATTTGATGAAAAAAGCTATGATTTATTTCTCAGACACTCTCTTCCCGTCACATCATACATCTCGCCGTTTTGATTAATTAGTATTTTTCCGTTATGCAGTACCTTTATACAAGGTATATTGCTGCTTTGTATATCACCTATGCTTGTAGGTACGGATTGAACACATACCAGACGCACCGAGCGTCCGTAGTACAGGCTGTTGGTCGTCATTTCTGCGCCGTCCGCACTCACATAAAAACCATATGCTTCGGATGAGCCGTCTGCCGTAGCAGACCAATAACTGCCGATAGGATTTCCCGTGTCCTCCATGTTAACCTCATTCCCGTCACGGAAACCGCCGCAGGGCAGGAATACCGCGCCGGCAGTCTGCATGGCGGACCATTGTTCTAATTTGTAGGTATTGGCCGTCCAGTTCCCCGGGTTGGGGAAGAAACCATATCCGTCGGGTAATACAAAGCCGTCGGGCAACAGGAGGTAGCCCTTCACGCCGTTGACCGTAGCCTGACCGCGCAAGCCGGATGCATTCGTGCGTTGTGTAAGCAGGTACGTCCATTCGTCGTTAGTGAGGGTACGCCATATGCCGGCGGTGCTGCCGCCGTTGCTGATAGCGTTTTTACCCCAGTCGTTGAAGACGGCATAATCGTCATCGGAGGTAGATGTTTTATATGGGGCATCGCCTGTTCCCCAACCGAAGAGGTCAATCCATTTTTCCTGCGTGTCACGACCAGTGGCGGTCTCATTGCCTGCGGTATCTTTAAGGACGGTATATTGCTCTGCTGCGAACTGCCATGTGGCTGTGCTTGCTTGGTATTGCAGGTTGCCTTGCGAGAAGACAACATAATCGCCCTTTTCATTGATAGTGAAGTGTCCTGTAAGCGCCCCGTTGGCGGCAGCCAAAGCTGAAGAAAGTGGGCAAGTGGTCAGGACCAAAGAACAAAGTGCAGATAATAACTTTTTCATACGGATAGTTTACATTCTGACGGTTAATGACTGTTCATCTTCGGATGTGGCGGCGGTGGGGACGAAGGTGAAGATTCGCCCCGTACCGGCGTGGTAATATTTAAGGGTTACTGTTTCCCCTTCCTTTCGTGCGTGGACGTTGAAGTGAACGGGCGAGAACCACAGGTCATCGTCGAAGACGTATGTGCCCCGGCACTCGTCTCCTACAAACGCAGCGAGGATATCCCCCTTGGCGGGCTTGACATCGGTGCCCTCTAAGGGAAGGCATGTGACGCAGAAATGCGTCAGTATGGGGTAAGAAGCCGGTCCCCGGGTAAAAGGAAAGACGGAATGTGTACCCATACCATACACCTTCCCTAATTCGAGGTATTCAGCCGATTCATAACTAAAGAGCTGGTGAAGCGTTGCGCTGTAATAGCGCAGCGTGAAGGAAAGAAAGGTGTTTTCCGGCTCGTTGTGGTATGATTTGAGAATAAAGATTCCCTTGTCATTACTATTTTCTTCTCCGACGGTAACCGCCGGCGTTGCCATTCCGCGCAGTTCGTCCTCGACAAAGACCGCCAGAAGGTCGTTCGGGTTGGCAGTAGGCATGAGAATGTCCTCCAACTCAATGTACATAATCATCCAGTTCTCATACTTTGTCGGGTCGGGTTCCTGCCAGTCAGGACGGGCTTCATTACCGGAATAATCCACTTGCCACAACGGGGCAGCGGTACTAACGCCTTCGGGTTCGGTAACAGAGTAATACTCCGCATTCTTGTCGCCTTTTTTGCACGCCGCCAGACAGAGGGTGACGAGCGTCAGAAATATAATACTCTTTTTCATAGATTTTCTTTTTTTCGTTATAACGATATATTGAGTTATCGAATTATTTTACTACCACTTTTTTGCAGTTATGGATGTAAATACCCGGTTCGGTAGGTTCATCGGGCAGCTGAACGCCCAGCACAGTGAACCATCCCTTGCTGCCGCAACCGCAGTCTGCCTCTGTACTGTTGCCATCCTCTATTCCTTTGGCGCGGAAAGAGATGACGACAGGTTGGTCAGGCGAGCCGATGACGGCATTGGACCGGTAGGTCATCTGCTCATCGGTAGTGGCGATAAGCACACCGTCCCGTTCGATAGCGAACCGGATACCGGATTGCACATCATTGCTGACGGTCAGATAGAAGACGCTGTCTTTGGCGACGGTTTCGCCTATGCGTTCGCTGTAAGCGAGAGCTACAAGGCGGTCGCCTTCTTGCAGGCTGACACCCTCCACAATCGCGGAAACACTCATCGTGCTCCGGCGCGCGGGAGCCGAAGAGCGAACGGTAGAGTACGACCACTCGTCAATGAAGGTGCTGTTTGGCTCATAGAACGGATAGACGAATTTAGTGTCGTTATCGGCTTTGCGCAGCAGCATGTATCCTTCTCCCGGCTTCATGTACTCCAGGCTGCCTTTCCACCGCCCTACGCCGGCCACCTTGGTGAAGTAGGCGAACTCGTTGTGACTCTTGATGACATCACCGGGCTGCGCCTTATCGAAATAGTCGGAGAGTGCCGTTTCGACAGGCAGGTTGTACATCGGGGTGTAGCCGATGCCGTTCCAACCGCTCTTGACGGAGATAGTACGTAAATCCATCTGCCTGATGATATTACCGGCAATGGGGAACGAGGTTTTCTCGCTTACCTTGACGGCATAGGCGCACTTCGGGCTGATTGCATAATTCTTGCCGGTAGAAGCAAGCCAATGACCGTTGCGGTAGATGAATGTGGCGGTGCTGTTCATGTCGGTAAGCACATCGCCCTCTTTCCATGGCAGCCCGTCCAGCAGCGTGTTGAGGTTGAGCCGCTCGGCGTTGGTGACGTTGAAGGATATCCAGTTCCATCCTTCTTTGAGGTGGAAGGTTTGTACATACTTGTTATCCGCCTCGAATCTTACAGGTACATCCGTGCCCATAACGGCGCCGCTCCGGAAGGGAATAGCATCACGTACGGGGTTGTCATCCGTAGGCATGGAGAGCATCATCTCGCGTCCCGTGGAGTACTGCCAGAGTTTGAAATAGAGGTCGTTGCCGGAAACGCGGTTGTCATAGACCGTAAGGTAGAGATTGCTCTCGCCGGTCTGCGCCGAGTAGTGGATATTGGCAAAGCCGTGGCACTTGCCCTGTCTGTCGAAAGCACCTACGATGTCGCGGTTGTCAATATCTATCTCGCCGCGTACAAACACACGCCCGATGATATTCATTGAGTTCTGCAGCAATTCATGATCAATATTGTTTGTCCATTCCGGCTGTTCTCCCTCTACGGTAAGCGTGAAATATAGTGGTTCGGAAACGCCGTTCTCGTCCGTCAGGTAAAGTACCTCGTCGTAGGTTCCTACGTTCAGACCTTTGTTTATTGTACCCGTTATCGTGACCTTGTTTTGCGCCGTAATGACATCGGTGTAGGTGTCTAACGTGAGCCATTTCGGACAGTTCTCTATGGTGAATGTATGGCTTGTAGCGCTGATATTCTCTAATTCGAAATATACCTGCTCCTCATTCCCGTAGAAAGTGGTCCTATCCACCCGTTTCTCAGTCCATCTCAGCGTGCTGTTGTTGACGAAATAGACGGCCGTAGCAGGCGAAGCCATCGCGTTGCCGTTCTTATCCTCTACATCACGCAGGGTAACGTATATATTGCGGCGGTTGATGCGGGACGCCAGTTCGTTGATGTTCACCAACACCTGATTGTCCTTGCCTGCGAAGCTGAACGAGATATTCTTCAGTTCCTCCGCCGGCGCGACAGGCGCAGCCGTGGAATTGACGATAAGCGGCAAGATGGTGGTAATGGTGTCAACAAAGAGGTAATCGCGCTTGGGCGTAGTGGTCGGCTCCTTTGTAGTGGGGTCTAATTGGTACACCACTTGGTAGTTGTTGTCCAAATAAATCCTGCGGCTATAGGGGTATGCCACCAATTCGATATCGTTGTCCTTCTGCCTTTCCTGCCGGTCAAAACTGAGGTAGGTCATCAGTCCTGCTTCGTCGCCTGCAGGGCTCTTGGTAGCATAGCGTTCGATGAGCGAGAAGGGCAGCGCCTGGGCGAAGAAACACAATTCGTCCAAATTACCGGTAAAGCCGTTTATGTCTGCGCTGATAGCCAGTATTCCTCCGCTGATACCGCCGAGCACGTCGGGCGAGAAGGAGGCTTTCAGTGCGCGGTCGATATAGATATTGGCTATATTGTGCGCGCGGTTGACCGTCATGGCGTAGTGGTGCCATGCGTTGTCGGAGTAACCGGAGCCGAGTTTGTACTCTTGTCCAGCCGAGCGATAGACAAGTTCCGCTCCGTCGAAGCCGATACAGAAGTGGTTCTTGTTTTCTGCACCCGTCATACCCGTGTTACCTAACAGTATGCCTCGTCCCTGTTCATCGGTCTTGAACCAGAACATGAGTGTGTAGTCCTGTTCGGGGGTACGGTTGAGCGCGTTCTCGTTCAGTCGGACGGCATGTCCGTCGGTACGGAGCGACCATCCGCGCGGCATAGCCCATCCAGCATTGATAAGGCGTGCGTTGGCTCCCTGGGCATGATCAAGGGCATACATACCGGTGCCCTTGTTCATCGGGTAGTAATCTACGAGTCCCATCTCATAGCCGGAGAGGCGTCTGCCGCCGTAGGTGGTCCCCACCTCTCCGCCGGTCAGGGCACGGTACCACAACCGTGCCTCCATCATGCGACCGCGATAGTAGGTGCTCCTTGCGCGGTTGGTCTCATTGGTGCGGCCGAAGATAAGCGGCCCGACACCATTATAGGACTCCGAGATGCAGAAGGTATCGAGTATCACGCCGCCGTTATAGAAAGTAAGCAGGCCTTTCCTGTCGCCGGCAGGACGCTGCATTGCCAAAGCAATCTGCGTGAATCCGCCGGTCTTGATTGCCCTGCGCGCCGTATAGACGGAGTCGCCTATTACTGCCCGTAGAATGGAATCGGAGGTGAGCCATAGTTGTAGTTTGCTGCCGTTGGTGCCGTGCGAGAAGAGGGGCATATCCGCACCTGTCGCTTCGGGATAGATCATCATATCGATGGTAAAGTCCTTGTTGGAGAGGTTGCGTCTTGCCTCGGTCTCTACGGAGGAGTTGCCGCTGAACAGGACACTGACCGCCTCCGCTACATTGGCGTTGTTCACCTCGCCCTTCACCTCAAAATTGGTAATATGCGAGAGGTAGTTGTACTCGATGTCCTCAGAGAAGTTGAAGATAATATTGTCGCCTATACCGATGATACCGTTTGCGGGTTCGGGTGCGCCGAAGAGCTGTGGCAGGCGTGTATCCTTCACGCCGCTCAGCACGGGCGAGGTGGAAGTAAGGAACGTGTTGCCGTTGCGGCAGAAGAGCACGGCACGCAGGTCGTAGCCTTTCTCTGTAACCGGTCCTTCGCCGTAGAACTGATCGGTGATATTGCCGTTCTCGGGGATGAGTTTCTTCTCGCATGATGCCTTCGCCATTAGCGTGCTGTCGGCGTAGAAAGAGCATTGGTTGGTCCATGCGTCCTCTCCGCGTTTCGACTCTTTGTATTGGAACTCGATATGGTCGAAGTTATGCTGGTGCTTATTGAAGCCATCGATGGTAATAGGTATGAACCATCCGCGTTTGTCATCCCTTCCAGCAGAGGTGTTCATCACCCATTTGTCGGCAGGCGAAGCAATACGTACCGGTCCGGCTTCGTGCAGGTAATGCACATCGAAGGAAACCTCGCACGCTGTTTTTACCCAGTCGGAGGGGGAAGTAACGCCTATCCTCAGATCTTCGTAGTCAAACTCTGCACCGGCATAGACTTCTATCGTTTTCTGTATCACTTGTCCAGGTTTGATCATGATGTTGATACCGGCGCTGTTGAGCGGTGAACCGTCCATATAAATTTTTGCGCCGTAGGGGTTCTTTGTTTCCTCCAGATAGATGCAGAAGAGTGCTACCGTACCGGATGCCGCCTCCGGGTATTCGCTGTCGTTGGTGAGGTAGGCGGTGAAACGTGCCGGTTCGGTGATAGCAATACCGCTTACGCTCTGTTTGTCAAGCGTAATCTTGGGGTTGCATATCTTCTTCGTGCGTTCGTCGAGTATGGTGCCGGGATGATAGACAAGGGTGGTACGCTGGTCTTCCCATGTGTTGCAGGTGGCACCGC
Organism: uncultured Bacteroidales bacterium; assembly: GCA_946534715.1. GTDB lineage: Bacteria > Bacteroidota > Bacteroidia > Bacteroidales > Paludibacteraceae > Colicola. The sequence goes on from CAMNCW010000015.1 coordinate 23,943, forward strand.
CACGGGTGCGATAAACGAAACCTTTCGGGTATCGGATGCCATTGATATTCTGTCCTTTGGCGATGTGCTCTAACACAAACTTCGAGCTATTCTCGTAGTTGGCGTTGGTGAACACATGTGAGAGCCCGTTTGCTGCCAAAGTGGTATCGCCGGATACAGCGCGGTAGAGGTCAAAATTGAGGTGGCTCTTGTTGTCCATCGAGATATTGAAACTTTCCTTGCGGCTGTAGGTCTGTGTACTGCCGGCAAAGTCTTTGCAACTATAGTCGAATATAGGCGTAAGGTTGAACTTGTTTAGCGTGCCTGCAAAAGTTAACTCCACACTCATAAGCCGATAATTGTCGTCATAGTTTCCATATGCTCCTCCCGTTACTTCTCCACTTTCTCCTCCTATTCCTCCGTAGAGCTTTAATAAAGACTTTATTGTCGGAGTGGCAAGGGTAAGAGCCTCTGCAGCGTAAGTTGATCCGTCGTCATAAAAGTCACCGGTCTTTGCAAATGGGAAATGCATGTATTCGGAGACAGTGTATTCGCTCTCAAAGGTCTCGCTGTAAGTCAGTTTGGAGCCGCCGTCCACATCATAGTTGGCTACCTTGTCGGTGGCGTTCAGTTTCTCAGCTTCGTTATTGGCTATCATCTTGAGCCACGCAAAAATAATCTGGCAGCGTAGTGCTACTTCATCCGGTGGGGTAGTCTTGCATGCCTTCGGCAAGTGAATGACATAGTTCATGTCGGGATCATCCTGCACATTCTCAGTGTATTTGTAGTAGAAGGCAGAGTCGTTGCGTGTATTGGCTATAGCGAAGTTCTTGTGGTCAATGCCGACTAATGAGCGGTAAACAGGTTTGCCGGTAGCATCGGCTTGCGCCTGTGCCTCGCCTGCACTGCCGATGAACATCAGCGCACGCAGTTGTTTGATCTGGTTGGGGATAAGCTGATCCAGAATATATTTCTGCGAGTGGGTGAACTGGGATGTAACGGTCGCGCCATATCCTACCGACTCATCGCGCACCAAGTGGTACGTCTTCTTGGTTGTGTCATTGGCTTGCGGCGCTGTTCCAGTGGCGATATGTACGAGAGAGCCGTATTTGTTGACAGCAGGATCAATTGAGCCTCCGCCCAGGCGTCCTGCCATGATTTGGTAGAGGCTGTCAGGGATGGCTCTGATGGTAGATAGCGGGGTGACATACATGTTCTGCACCATGCCGATATAAATATCGGCGTCGGCACCCACCATGGTCGCTGAACTGCTGGTGGTGATGTCCTCGTTTACATTCATGGTGTAGGTGTAGCCCTTTTTGCCTGCCATATCAAACACGATGTCAAGGTTCATTATATTGTGATTGTCGGTATGCGTTATTAAGCCTGCGTGTGTAGTGCCGGGCGCCGCATGTTGACCTTGATAACCATCCACTTTTGTCCCCTTAGCCCAACTAAACGACAAGCCTGTTTTTAATGACATGTCGAGTGTGTAGGAGTATTTAAGTTTGGATCCTTTGGACAGCGTGGCGGAACTGTTGGTTCCGGGAGGGTCACGTAGGATGTCAATCAGTAGCGGTATGCTATCGGCGAGCACATCCTTGGTGTTTGAGGTGGCGAATATGTTGAGCAGGTATCCCTTCAACGGTGTAGCCTCATAAGTAGTGCCGTCCTGTTTCAGCGTAAGGCTGACTGTACGCAGGGCGTCCTTGCCGGTGAGTAGGCGCGTGGTCTGCTCGCCTTGCAGGTAGTAAACGCCCATACCCATGCTGTCCAGTTCTACTACATCGGTGCTAATGCCGTTCTTAAAACCGTTGTGAATCGTTACCTCGCCTCCGCCTATATGCACAATTTCTACATTTTTGCTGTCGGCACCGCCATTCCATGGATAGCGTTCTACGACGGATAACTCTATCGGGTATTGGCGTTCGAGACTGAAGACGGGGTAGCCGAACGTGTAGGCGATGCTGCCGGCTTGGGAATATACCAAGGGCACGGTGTCCATTCTGCCGCCGACGGTCTGGGCTAAATAGGACTTGTCTCCGAAGTAACTGATGGTGTCGTAACCTATCTGCTTGTACAGAATCTCAATAGGGGCGTGATAGATACGATCATAGACGGCGTTGTGGACCGCAACGGGGTTGTCAATAGGATAACCGTCAATGTCGGTATAGGTGCCGCTGTATCGGATGGTGTCCGGCTTGAGGGCGGAGGTGAGGTCAATTATTTCGTTCGCCATGCCGTCTTGGAACAAGGTAGGATAGCCCTTGCAATAGACCTGCGTCACTTTCCATCGTACCGGCGGCAGCATCAGCCGGTACTCTCCCGTTGCAGAGTCCGGCTTGACCACCATGCGTTTGCGGAATACCTCTGCTGTTGTCTGATGCCCGTTGCCTGCGGGATGGGGGAAGGTTACATTGCGCTGTGTGATGAGCGGATCGGTGTTGTCATAGACGAGCCATGAGGTGTTGTCGCCCTCCAGAGTGAGCACCATTGTCAGGTTCTCGCCGAGGTTGTTGCGCGAAAGGTTGTTGCCCAGCGGCAGCGAGCCTTCGTCATCGCCGCCCACTACGCGGCCTGTCAGGCACACAAGGGTAGAGTCGTAGAAAAAGATGTCGGTCGCATTATCGGACATATAGACACCATCGGCACTCTTGTAGTAACCGTTGTTGACGAAGTTATGGCCGTCCATCACCACTTGGATCTTATTCTTGTAGTTGGAGAGTACGTTGAACTCAGCGTAGCCCGTAAAGTCGGTCGTAATCAGTTTGTTCTGGGCGTTATACACATCATGCCCGTTCACGCGGAAGTGTGCGCCTTTGACAGGTATAGACGTGCCCTCGTACATGACGCTGGCACTGAATCTCAGACCTTTGACGTTGATGAAGTCGTTAGGAGTGCGGTGGTTGGATATGCTGTCGAAGGTAGCGGCGAAGTCCGTAGGACGGAACTCCACTACGCCTTCGCCTACGGGCGTGACATTATAGGTAATCTCGCTCTGCCCGAAGTAGGACAAGTCTTCCGCTTTGTAGTGTCCCTGTGCGTCGGTGAAGACAGATACGCCGGAACCGTATTGCGGGTCCCGGGGCACGATTTTGACCTCTATTCCCGGTATACCGGTGCCGTCGTTGAAACGTACATATCCCTCTACGAGACCGGTGTGCTTGCATTCGCCTGGTTCAACCTTGGTCCATTGGAATCGTTTGCCCTCGCAGTCAATTGTGCCGCTGACCTTGTATTCATATGTCCGGATGGGTGAGACCTCTTTGTCCTCATAACTCAGCACCTCGATATTGGTAGCGATCTCTGTCCACGTGGTGTCGGGGCCGTCCTTTATACGACGATAGACGGTGAAGTAGTCAATCGGTTTACCGTCGGTGTTCCAACTGAGCACCACGCTGCTTTGACGCGTCTCCGGGAGCAGTTCCGGATCCAGTTTGCCGCTACTCTCGTGATAGAAAGTAGGTAGAGAGGGTTGAACGGCGGTTGCCGGGTCATAGGAAGTGTAAGCCGTGGGTACTAATTTCCCGTTTTCCATCTTCCATCTGTTACCGAGTTTCTCGAGCAGTTGTGCCTGAGTTAAGTTTTCCGTGTGGGTTGTTTCCATTACCGGCACGGCTTTGCCGTTTTCTAATGTCCAAGAGTCGGCTTGTTCCCTGTTATTCCATAATACAATGCTATCCTGATTGGTTTGGTTGCGGAACCAATCATTATACATCTCGGGAAAGTTATGGGCAGAGCGGCAGTTCGTGCTATAGCTGTTATAACCCCACCATTTCCCATCGTAACTATCATAGCAAAATCCATATCCATTAGTATTCTGCCCACTACCAAACCAATTCTCATATACGCGATGGAAAGTCCAACGCCCTTCGCCACCCCATCCGATAATGGCTGCAAATTTAACTAAAGCCTCCAACTTGCGTATTTGTGCGTCAGAAAGGCAGTCCTCTATATTCATTTTGGCTCCTTTGGCATCTCCTATAAAACCTGCGGACCGCTTTCTAATCATATTAAAAAAGACTGAAACCCACACATTATCAATGTTAATAGTAGGCGAACCCACCACGCTTCCGATAAGCCCGGCAGTTGATTCTTCTGAATACACACTTCCAGTCACTCGCAGGTTTTTGATTGTACAATCCGATGTATAGCGAAACGGTGCAAGATATTGAGCATCTTTATATGATGGGTTACTGATCATGTTATACGTAATATTAAGTGTATGCCCACGGCCATCGAATGTTCCGCGATAGGGTGCAGATTCATTCCAACCAACTGTAGCCGTTGTGGAGATGTCGGCGGTCAGCATGGCATTCACGTCCTTATTGCCTGCTTCTTCTTCCACTATCCGTGCAAATTTGAGCCAGTCTTCAGCCGAACTGATGAGAATAGTGCTGCCATCGTATTCGACTGTGGCATAACTGTAGATGACGGTAGGTGTTACCCCGCGTGTCCAAGTCTCGCAGTGATCGAACTTCGTACCTATATGAACCGGATCAAACAGACAGTTCTCAATATGCAGGATGCTGTTGCTCCACCCTACGAAGCCGCCATTGGAGTGACAGTTCTCCCCCTCGAACCTGCCGTTGAAAACGCAGTTACGGAACGTAATTTGGGCAGTGGATACACCAACTCCTCCGATAAAACTGCCGGTGCTGGCATCGCCGTTAATCGTGTTGGTGATGGTGGCGGACACACGGCAGTTCTCAATCAACACCTTACCGTTATCCACTATTCCTATTAAGCCGGATGCGTACATTGCACTGCTTTCTACGTTTCCCGCCACATGCAGATTGCGGAACGTTGCGTCTTTTACGTGAGAAAAGAGGCTCGTATATTGCGCAGCGTTGTTGATAGAGACGGTGATGGTGTGCCCGTTGCCGTCGAAAATACCGCTATACGGTTTATCGGAACTAAGACCTGCCATTCTTGATACAGCAACGTCGTTGTAGAGCCGTGCATGAACGGGTTTGTTTCCGCCAGCCGCTTCTACGGAGTCGCAAAACGCCTTCCAGTCTGCCTCTGTACGGATGGGGAAGATCAAGGAATCAATCTCCTCCGCAAGCAGCAGAGGAGAGGTTCCCTTGTTGACAAGCAGTTCCACCTTATAGTTAACGCAGGGGTTCTGCAGACTGACAATCTTATAGCGCTGGTTGCGTTCCGCCTGGGTGAGGATGTACTCATCCGTTGCCGTCACTTCTCCGGCGCGGTTGGTTTGGGTGACACGCATCAGCATCTGCGAACGGTCATCCCATACGGCATGATACTCATCGGCATAGGTCCAGCTCACGCGTGCTCTGTAAGCGGTAGAGTCCTCCCATTGTGCCGTATAGTCGGCGATGCGCAGCAGGTGCAGGAAATCCAGGCTGCATGAAGTGGCTGCTGCGGCTGTGTTGTCTGTCCCCCACCCCCATGGAGAAGTCATGGTGCGGCGCACACGGTAGGTCAGGTTCTCCAATCGGCCATCGGCTGTGAGTTGCCCTTTGCTGATAGCACTCAGCAGGAGCGTGTCGGTGAAGGTGTACACCGAGTCTTGGGAGTTATAGATGATTGTTCCGATAGTCACGAAATCCTCCTCTTTGCCGGTTAGCGACCGTTGGATCTCAAAGAAATCGGTGGGCATGAAATCAGGAGCATTGCGATGGTTGGTTTTCCACTTCAAATCCACTCGTGCCTTGTCATCCCCTCGTGGAGACGCCGAGAAACCTACCGGTCCGTGAATCATGTTGAGGTCAGTACGCGTGGAGGCTACACCTGTTATCTGATATGCCTTGTCGCTCGTCAAATAGTCCATGACGATAGCAAACTGGTTATGCGGCACACAGGCATCAAGATAAATAATACCGCTATTGGTATTGGGGCTCATCGTAACGGTTTGCTTTTGCCCGTTGCCATCAGTATATTCATATTTCGCGTTGGTAATCTTGGTGGACGACATAAACCACGGCAACTCCAGTTTACCCGGTTGGCTATAGGAGATAGTACCCGGTGTCACTTGGGGAGAGACAATATCCTCTGCTTTAGGGATGGTGTAGGTAACGTCGTTCAGCCCCGACACCTTTTCTCTGGAGCGGGCAGTGCCGTTACGCTCCACGTCCCATGAGAACTTTACTTTCTTTCCGAGCCATGTATAGGGTACGGTCCAAACGGCGGAGATACTGAATGTCTTCTTATCATTGTTTACATACACGGACTTCTCCACCTCGCCATCGCCCTTGGTCAAGGTGAAGTACTTTGTGGAGTTGCCTTGCGTCACTTCAATATTACCGTCCACTTCGGTTTTGAACTTGATGTACATGTCATCGGGATCGCCACTGACAGACCCGGAGCGCCCCCAATGGAGAACCGTCCGGGTGATCTCTTCGACAGAAATGGTGGAGTCTTGAAGCGTGATCTTGAGGTTACCGTCTGTCACCCAGCAATCGGCACCGTCCAGATCATAAACCGGACATTGGATGGCAAACTTGTTCGAACCGCTCAGCGTGACGGAGTAGTTGTACGTCTTGTCCACATACGTGTCCGCAGAAACACGCTGCGGTAATACCATCATCGCCATTGCGGCGAGAAGAAATAGATAAATGTTGTTTTTCATATATAGTATCTAATGTAATTATAATAATCCAATGCGCAATTAAATTAGCGTGCAAAGTTACAAAAAAAAATGCACATATGCAAGGATTTGATGAAAATTCAGTTTCAAAAATCAAATTTTATGGCAGAAAGGGGAAAATAGAGACACCGCACTTATGTCAGCCAATGTATCAATCGCCGCACGGGAATTACCGGCGAGACACCTCTCCAATACCGCCATAACAATCTCCAATAGCGTTTTTCCGTCAATTTTTCTACATGCAGTGATGTAATCCGTCACTTTTGTACGATTTGAGAGTCGAATTGTACGATTTGCGAATGAAGTTTCAAAAAAAAGTTGTACCTTTGTGCGTTCATTTGAATCGCAAATACCCCATCCGCCACATTGGGCGGATCAAAAACAATGTCAAACAACTTCAAACATATGACAAAGATCTTTTCCCTTTTCGTTGCCTTGCTGATGGTAGGCGCAGCATGGGCACAGGAAGAACAAGCACCTGTGCAGAAACTGAATGTCCACATGATGGACGGACAAGTGGTAACCTTCCTTTTGGATCAGGAGCCGGTGACGAAGTTCGAGCCGGGCAAGCTGATCATTCAGACTTCAGGCGATGCGCCGATCATCTATCTCATTGAGAACGTGCGTAAGTACACGTACGAGGGTCTTCCGGAAGGCATTGATGCCCCGATCGTGGCACCGGGTACAATCATGGTACGCCAAGGAAAAGACATGGTCGCTATAGATGGCCTGCCTGACAAGGCGAACGTAGCGATCTATGCGGCGGACGGCAAGCTGCTCATCAGCCGTCAGGCTGTCGGCGGACAAACGACCGTGCTGCCCATGACCGCGTTCCCCGCAGGTAACTATATTATTAACGCAGGCGGTGCCTCCTT
>CAMNCW010000016.1 GCA_946534715.1 uncultured Bacteroidales bacterium
TTGCGTTGTTCCGTAGTTTGCGTAGTTGCGTTTCACCCTAATAGTGGCAATAAACGTGCCAACCCCAAAATCTCTGCCAATTTGTCCACTTTTCGTGACAATTTGTCCACTTTCATGCCAATTTGTCCACTTCTTCCATAATGTTGTATTTTTAGCGTTCGAAGAGCCGCAAAAGGAACATTTTCTTCCTGCCTGCTTCGCCGGAATAGGGATGTTCGCGGAGCGGAAGGTTGAAATGCGTACTGCCTTTGAGGACGGTCTGCGGGTGTGTGAACTCGCGGAAACCCCATTCGCCGTGGTACGCGCCCATGCCGGAATGGCCTGTTCCGTTGAACGGCACGCCTTTGACCATCATATGGATGCAGACCTCGTTGATGCAACCGCCGCCGTACTGCTGTGTCTGCATGACGCGGTTCGCCCAGCGCATATTCTTCGTGAAGAGGTACATAGCTAACGGATGTTCGCGGTCGGCGATCACATCCATCAGTTCATCCACCTCCGCGTCCTTGAACGGCACGATGGGCAGCAGCGGACAGAAGAGTTCGTGCTGCACGATCTGTTCGTGGATACCGACCGGGTAGATCATCGTCGGGGCGTACTTGCGCGTCAACGGGTCTCCCTTGCCGCCGAACACGATACGCTCGCGGTACTCGTCCGCTAACTTGGCGCATTTGTTATACGCCGCCTCGGTAATCAGTTTCGGGTATTCGGGATTTGTCTCGGCATGTTCGCCTATTTGCGCAACAAAGGTTTTTTTCAACTCCTCCAAGAATGCTTCTGCCACCTCTTCGGCAACGGCTATCTGGTTGATATTGATACATATCTGCCCAGCGTTGGTCAGTTTGAAGAAGGCGATCTTGCGGGCTGCATCTTTGAGGTCGGCATCGGCTCGGACAACACACCAGTTGCCTGTCTCGCCGCCTAATTCCAATGCCACCGGCGTGAGGTTCTTCGCCGCCTCTGTCAGCACATGCTTGCCCACTGCCGGAGAGCCGGTGTAGAAGATCTTGTCAAAACGTTGCGCCAGACAGACGTCCGCCACGTCATGCCCGCCGTCGATCAGTGTTATGTACTCCGGCGGGAACACTTCCGCGAAGAAACGTTTGAGAACCGCCGTGCAGGCAGCGGACTTGGAACTGGACTTGACCACCACCGTGTTGCCGCCGCACATCGCTGCGGCTACCACGCCGATGGTGAGCAGAATAGGGAAGTTAAACGGACTGATGACCAGCGAGACACCGTACGGCATCTTATAGACCTTGGTCACGATACTCGGGAAACACATCAGTCCGCTGAAATGCCATTCGGGGCGTGACCATCGGCGCAAACCGCTGATCATCTCGTTGATCTCCACAATAATCGGTCCGACATCGCAGAGGTATGCCTCCACTTCGCTGCGGCCTAAGTCTTCCGCGAGAGCCGCAGAGAACTCGTCCGCATGGGCAATCACCGCTGCTTTGAGGCGTTTGAGTTGCTGAATCCGCCATTTAACCGGCAAGGTCGCGCCTGTGCGGAAAAAACGCCGCTGCGCGGCTACAATCTCGCGAATTTCATCTTCGGAATTTGTATTTTGTAATTCGGAATTCGTAATTCCCTCAAGCACCGCCTTGATATCTTTTTCGCTCAACGTCACAGGAGCCGAGTAATTGATCGAATCGGCGGCAATCATAGGAATGAGTTGCTCGTGGTCGCAAGAGCGCACAGGCGACGGAATCTGGTCCATTGAGCAAGTGTGCATCAGCTCGCGCACGGCTTGCAGGAAATCCGGCACGCCGCAGTACTTCGCAATCCGTTCGTATTTGGTCTGACATGCCTCTTTCTGGAATTCGAGTACCGGCATCAGCATGAGCGAGATAGCCTGACCATGAGGCATGTGGTATTTGGCGCCTATGCTGTGCGCGAAAGCGTGTACGTAACCGGCTAACTGCGTGTTGATGGCGTTACCGCCGTACATTGCCGCACGACACATCGCCAGACGCGCTTCGTTGTTCTCCGGCTCACGCAACACAACCGGCAGGTTCGCAAAGATCAGTTTGATGCCCTCCAACGACATCTGCATATCTTCTTCATCCACATCCGTATCGCTGATGGCGCCCTCGATGCAATGACTGAGAGCATCCATTCCGCAAGCGGCTGTGACAGACTGCGGGGCATGAATCGTCAGTTCGCTGTCGTGGACCACATGCGTCACGTTGAGACCGATAAGCACGGTGGAACTCTTGGCGCCCTGGTCGTTCGTCACCACGGCTCCAACGGTCAGTTCGGCGCCTGTTCCGGCAGTCGAAGGTACCATGATCAGCGGTAAGGTGCTTCCGGGTACAGGCAGGAACTTCAGCAGCAAGGCTTTGACCGGCAGATGAGGCATCTTCACACCCGCGGCTATCATCTTGCAACTGTCCATCACACTTCCGCCGCCGAGGGCGATGATGCACTCTGCGTGGCTCTCTATCGCTAATTGACGACCTGCCTCGATGATGGCTATGTTCGGTTCGGTATGAATATCGTCATAGACGGAGTAACTTATTTGCGCCGCTTCTAACGAATCGGTAATCGCTTTGGCATACCCAAGTCCGCTCAGTGTGCGGTCTGTGACCAGCAGCACATGTTTGTATCCGGCTTTTCGGCAGATCTCGCCTATCTGCGTCCGCGCTGCAAGGCCTTCCGTCACTTCCGGTTCCGGAAGAGGTATCGTGTGGATCACTTTGCCCGGCAACCGGTGAATCTGTTTTCTGAAATAATAGGTATTCATAGTGTGTAATATTTTCTTCTAATACGCGCAACACACGCGTAATATTCGCTAATTCCGTTTGGTAAGAGTGCCTAATTGTTCGCCCATAAGCAGGTGGTTGCTGGTGGATAGGCTGAATTGTACATCTTTTAGTTAATTTGCCTGCAAAATTACAAAAAAAATCCGAATTATGCAAGTTTCCTGACATAAAATCTTGATTTTTCTTACAAATATCGAATTTTTCATGTTCCTTTGCATCTGTTTATAAATCGGCTATCTTCAACACAGGATTAACACAGGATTAACACAGCATTAACACAACATATGCGGACAATCTACACGAAATCTCCACAACACCTCACGCTCTCGACCGTCCATCCGTCCTCACCCAACTAACCTCAGAAGCCATCTCCACCATCCTAAAATCCACATTCCTGCGCGATTTCTGCAAATAAATTTGCATATTCCAAAAAAAAGTTGTACCTTTGCAACCGAATTTGAAAAGAGAGTAAAACGACATGGCAAAATCGGTCATAGATAGAATAGAATATCTCGTTCTGCTGGTGGCGGAATTCGCCCGCCTGAACAAGCTGTCCGAGGTGCAATCATACCGCTATCTGCAGCAGTATGGGGCTATTTGCAAGAAGAAATAGATAAATAAAATAAACCGTCCCTCTCCGAGACGCAAAACCACAAATAATGTATCGACCAATCTTGACCGATCAAATAAATAACGAAAACAATTACCGCCTATGATAAAAAACGATTAAAAGGCAATATACATAAAATATAGCGTTGCGCTGAAACTTGGTACCTTAGAAACTGGACACTTTTAAGAGTACAAACCGAGGACAAAGCACGATGCTCACGTTTTCAGCGTGGGCTTTGTTCGGTAGATATTGGTTTGTACAGGTAGTCCAGAATTCCTTAAGGTACCAATGGAAGCGATACGAAGTACCGCGCTTTTTTATGTGCCTCACCGCAGATTCATGGTACTTGACGGAGTATGCCGAAAATACGATAAAAAGTAGGCAAATACACAGATTATTAAACCGAAGGGGCGACGGGATAGAACAGCTCTAAAAATAATGAAAAAAGTATTATTGATATTAGTTGCAGCATTTGCTTTATCATTAAATGCTAATGCAATTGTATTGCGCGGAACGCACAAAGTTTGTGGAAATGGCGCAGAATTAACATTGTATTCTTCTGGTAGAATGGTTTTCTGGAATGATAGTCATTCTTATGAAGGAAGTTATACTATCCAAGATGGTTATTTACTTTTGCTGGATGAGAATGGGAAACAAATCTACGCATGTAAATATGAATACAACAGCAATACAGGTAAACTGCTGTGGGTGAATGTTGGAGGTGTTACTTTAAGAAAATGTTAATTAGGGGATTTATTTGAATATGAAATGTCTAAAACGCTTATCAATCTGGCAACCATGCTATTAGCTATATTTCTGCTCCTACTATCACTATATATTTACGTGAGTAATAGGGATGGAGATATGGCATTATACTCATGGCTTGGAATGGATTACTATAATGATTCTTTTAATTTCATTAGAAATCATTCTATCCATTTACCTGCATGGGTAAAATATAATTTAACAGATGGTCTATGGATGTTATCGTATTTATTGTTTATGGAAGGTTTTTGGACAGGAGATAAGCGTATAAAATGGATGTTTTGTATTCCGATAATTTCTCTCGCACTTATTTTGGAAATATTGCAATTCTTGGGATATTTTCCGGGAACAGGTGATATTTTAGACATAATATTTTATATAGCAGCTATTTTGCTATTTGTATTATTAATCAAATTAAAACAAATTTATTATGAAAAAGACAATTAAAATGGTATGCTCCTGCATCGTGGCGGGAATGTTTGTAATGCTGGCATTAGGATGTGCTTCCGTAAAAGGATGGCACAAAGGTCAAGCAGACTGGATGCGTGTAATGATTCACGAAAATTTTGATTATGACAAAGCCTTCTCTACGGCTCTGGATTTATTAACAGAGAAGTATGAAATGGAGATGATTAACAAAGATGGTGGTTATGCACGTTCTGCATGGAACTATTACCGTAAGTCGAATGGCATGAGTGACAAAAAATTCCGTGTAAGAGTTACTCTGAAATTCAATCATGACCGAACCCAATTGTCGGTTAAAACAGAAGTGCAGAAATTGATTCGCGATGAATGGGTCAACGGTTACAGCGATGTAATTGGACGCCAAGTCCGCGATGATATACAAGGTGTTCTGCAATAATGTAAATATTATTTCGGGCCTATCGGTACTATTTAACTCTCGGCACATTTGCCGAGCCAATAAACACTCCAGCCTGCTTCCAACCCAAGCAGGCTGGCTTTTTCTTCCTTTCTCGGCAAATCAGATTTGCCGCTCTTATTTCGTCTGTTGTGCGGCTATGATATAGCCGCCCTTTCTTGATAGTTTCACTAGATACTATCGGGCTTTCTGTAGCGTTCATTGTGCGGCATACCATGCCGCTCCTTTCTTCGTCTATTACGTCGGAATTTAATTCCGACATCGGCTCTGCCGACATCTGTCCACGGTGTTCTGTGCTCGCGAGTTCTGCGAGCGAGATAGATTCTTCTCACTTATTCGGCATTTACCTTTCCCCTTGTACATTATACGTTGCTCCATTGTACCTTATATAAAGTTGTCCGTTACGGAGCACTTTTACTCCCTCTCCTTAGGAGAGGGTTGGGGTGAGGTCTGTGGTTTGTCTACATTTCGGTCAATTCCTGGAGGCATGTTCCGAGACGTCTATCTGCTCGGAGCGCGGGATCCATTCGGAATAGACCTGCGCGGCTGTCTCTGCATCGTTGCGGGCGATGGAATGGAGGTAGTGACAGACGGGTTCGCCGGTCTCGTTGGGCAGCAAAGTCAGGCGGCATGTGAGGGTATCTCCCAAGAAAGTCTCTTTGAGCCAGTGGATGGCCAGGCAACGGATAGCGTGCGCGTCCATGAACGCTTCGTCTGCCGACTGCATGGCGATAGAGAGGTACGTGCGGTTGTTGACATGACCGTTGAAATCGAGGTTAATGGGGTTCACACGGTGCTCGATCTGCTGGAGCGGCGTGCCGTCAGTCGGGAATCGGCGTTTCTTGTGGGTCTCGGACGTGACTTCCGGCAGGACAGGTATCTGCGGCTGGAATGGAGTCATGGGCGCAAGGCGGTGTGCCTCTGTATCGAGCAGCGTCCAACAGCCGTAGCCATGCGCCACCTCCACGCCATCCGCCCGATGCACGCGGAACTCGGCATACAGCCGTAGTGCGCTCACTTCGCTGTTCCAAACGGTCACTTGAATCTCGTCCGACCAAAGTGCTGTCTGCTGTTCAAACCACGCGTTGAACTCCGTTATGACCCAGATGCGATTCTGTTTGACGACATCAAAAGCCGCCAGATGGAGGCACGACATATAGCGCGCCCAACAATCCTGATAATAGAGCAGTACGGCATTGGGCGTCATTCGGTAACGCGTGTCCATGTCCGCTGCCGTGAGGGAATAATTGTGTGTATATTGGTCCATATTGTTTATGAATTTAGTTCGTAATAGCCTGTGAGAAGATGGCTGTAGTAATGGCGGTCGATCTTCCCGACGATGTTTATTTTCAGATGTTCCTGCTCCAAACGGTATTTCCCGATCCGCAGGCCGTCAGGCAGGAAGTCCGTCATGGTCTCTAAGGCTTCCGCCGATGCCATTAAATTCGGGAGGTTGGCGGTCACGCCGGCCATGTCCGCCGCGAGCAGAATATAGATAAACTCCGGCAGAGAAGGACCGAAGAGCAGCAGTTCATCGCCCTCTTTGAGCCCCATTCCTTTTATAACGCGCGCCCACAGGCGTACATTTTCTATAAATGTCTTGCGGCTGACACGGCGGCCGAAATAGACCAGCGCATCGTGACGGTTCTTGTCAGAAACGATGCCGCGTTCCATGAATTTCCACAACGTCTCAGTATTCATCTCTTTTGTGGCTGATTTCTGTCGTCTCCTATTTTACTGCTTTGTATAAACGTTGCATGCTTTCGGGGTTCTCCGCAAACGCCATCATCACTTGTGACATAAACGCTATGATAAAATGAGGTTTCATGCCTCCCATGGATGCAAAACGATTCGCAGGGATATTCAGCATGTGTACATTGGGATTTTGACCGTTGTTGCTGATGGCGAGGTATTGGTTATAGGCGTATTGGTAAGGAAGCATTTCGTCTGTCGGGCAATGCGCGATGTAAATAGCGTGCTCGGGAGTCCAGTTACTCATGTCGTTATGCACTTGCTGACATTCCAACCACGCTTGTATTTTCGGGCAGTTCAGATCCACCTGTCCGTCCGGCGTAAGCATATCCGGAGCGACCAAACCGGCATAGGAATCAAGCGTGTCCGAAAGAGGAAACATTCCTTCCGGGATGTAATGACATACAGCATCAAAGAAGGAGATCTCCCGTCCGTTCACTTGGAACTTGGTGTCATTCCACCATTGCGGCACAAATTCCTGCGGTTTGTAACCGCCTAACTGCTCCGGAGTAAAGGCTTTGAGATACCCCACCGAAGTAACCGGTTTCAGCGGAAAATCCTGTCCGTTCCGGTAATTGAATTTCGTTAGCTCGGGCATGATGGTAACACCTTCCGCGATGTAAGAAGCCCGCAGTCTCAATGCCTCTTTGAACCATTGCGGCGCCTCGGTATCGTACCATTTGTCGAAGTACAGCGTGGGCATAGCGCCTTGCGAACTGCCCCAGTTGGTGGTGTAACCGTCCGGCGCAAGCGTTACGCCGTGTTGGCGCATGATTTCCAATGCCGCTACGGTGCAATCGGCAAGCTGGCGAGCCATCTGAACGGCTGATCCGCCGCCGTCGCTCTCGATGCCGTGGGTGACGCCCCATTTCTGCAAATCCGGCTCAATAACAACCGAATCCCACATCACTTTGAGCGGGACGTACATCAGATTTTGCGAGGGCGCCCAGGAAGGATCGAAGAACGCCTGGTGGGTATGCAGCGAGATCGTCCTTGCTTGGTGAGGAATACACGCGTCCCTGTTGTTCAGGAAAGTGACGCGGCCGGACAGAATAACATCGCGGCCGTCCACCGTCCGGCTGCGGTATGTAAACGTGTAACTCTGGATCTCCCAGCAGCGTTTGGCAAACCATCCGCGGCCGCACTCTTTCGCAAAAAGGCGGTTCAGCTTGGATACATGCAAGAAAACGGCGGTGGTAGTAAGCATCTTCATTCCCCACGGGGCATAGGGCTTGATGTCCTTCAGCAGTTTCTTGAAAGACGGAGAGCCTAATGAATCCGCAAACTGGCCCGGAGAGTAATGATTTTCTGTGAGAACGGCTACCAGCGTTTTCTCTGACAATTCCCAAGGTTTAATAGAATCCGAATAACTCTTTCCCATATTTCATATTCCTTTTTAGCGCGCTAACAGCCTGCAAAGGTACTAAAAAAAATCGAATTGTGCAAATTTATTTTGCGTTGGTACTTTTTTTGAAAAAAAATACACGAATATTTGCATATGTCAAAAAATTTTTGTAATTTTGCAGGCTGATTTGTTAACATGGAAGAAAACGGGCTTATATTCAGATGTTTTGCGAGCGGTAGTAGCGGTAACTGCTACTATTTGGGTACGCGTGAGCGGGGTGTCCTCATTGATGCGGGCATTTCTGCGCGTACGATACAGAAACATCTGCGCGAGATGGGGCTGGATTTTCCGAATATCATGGGCGTTCTGGTCACGCACGACCATGCGGACCATATACGCGCGGTGGGTACTCTGGGCGAGCGCGTACACCTGCCGATCTATACCACGGCGGAGATTCATGAGGGAATAGACCGCAATTACGGCGTGCGCGAGAAATTGCGTACCAGCCGGCGCTATTTCAAAAGAGGCGAGGAATGGGAACTCTTCGGCATGAAAATCAATACCTTCCATATCGAGCACGACTCAACGGACTGTCTGGGGTATTGCATCGATTACATGGACCAGCGCTTTGTGCTCATGACCGACTGCGGGTCCGTCAACGAAGAGATGGAAGCGTATATCCGCACGGCAAATCACTTGGTGATCGAAGCAAACCACGACGAGCACATGCTGCTCAACGGTCCTTATCCGACCTATCTGAAGGAGCGTATCCTCTCGCCACGCGGTCACCAGAGCAACGATGTCTGCGGCGAACTGTTGGAGCGGAACTGGCATCCCGAACTGAGAAATGTATGGCTTTGCCACCTGTCGCTGGAGAACAACGACCCCGAAGTGGCGTATCGGACAGTTGCATCCTATCTGGAGGAGATAGAGATCATGCCGGGCCAGGACATCTTCCTCAAAGCCCTGGAACGCACTACACCAAGCCCGACTTATGTGCTGAACGATAAAATCATTGAATCATAAATTGAAATCATAAATTGAAATCTTAAATATCTTTTTTATGGAAAGATTAGTTATTATACCTACTTACAACGAGAAAGAGAACATTGAGGCGATTATTACGGCGGTAATGGAGTTGCCGCTTGAGTTCAATGTGCTGGTAATTGATGACGGTTCGCCGGACGGAACTGCCGGGATCGTGAAAGAGCTCATGGCGGGCAAATACAAAGGCCGCGTGGATTTGGTGGAGCGTTCGGGCAAACAGGGACTCGGAACGGCGTATATCTGCGGTTTCAAATGGGCAATCGAGCACAAAGCCAATTATATCTTTGAGATGGATGCCGATTTCAGCCATAATCCGCAGGATCTGCTCAAACTGTATGACGCTTGTGCCAACCAAGGAGCAGACCTCGCTATCGGTAGCCGGTATGTCACCGGCGTGAACGTGGTCAACTGGCCTATGGGACGTGTGCTGATGAGCTATTTCGCTTCCAAGTACGTGCGGTTTGTATTAGGCGTGGATATACACGACACCACCGCAGGATTTGTGGCGTACAAACGGCACACACTGGAGACCATCGAGTTGGACAAGATCCGTTTCAAAGGATATGCCTTCCAGATCGAAATGAAGTTCACCGCCTCCAAATGCGGCGCAAAGATCATCGAAGTGCCTATTGTGTTCGTCAACCGGGTTTTGGGTACCAGCAAAATGAGCGGCGGTATCTTCTCCGAGGCGCTCTTGGGCGTTATTCGCCTCAAAATCAGTTCTTGGTTTAGAAAATATCCGAAGATTTAGTTGAAAGTTGAAAGTTTAGAGAAGTTGAGAGTTTATGAGTTTAGAACAACAAATAACTGAATTGGCAAAGGCGGCTGTGAAGTCGCTTTACGGCATAGAGGCAACGGATGAGCAGATCCAGTTGCAAAAGACCCGTCCGGAGTTTGAGGGAAACATCACATTAGTGGTGTTCCCGTTCGTCAAGCCGGCTCGCAAAGCGCCGGCACAAGTGGCTGCGGAGATCGGCGAAGAACTGGTCAAAAGCGACATCGTCTCCAAATACAATGCGGTACAAGGCTTCCTGAACTTGTCCATCGACGATGCTTTCTGGATCAACCAACTGGAAGCCATCGACGCCGACGAAAAATACGGAAACTACGTAAGATACGGAAATAACGGCGAACAGCCTCTCATGATGGTCGAGTACTCCTCGCCGAATACCAACAAGCCTTTGCACCTCGGACACGTCCGTAATAACCTCCTCGGTTATTCGATCGCCAAGATCCAGGAGGCGAACGGATGGAAAGTGGTGAAGACCAATATCGTCAACGACCGCGGTATTCATATCTGCAAATCCATGCTCGCATGGCTCAAATTCGGCAACGGGGAGACCCCGGAGACTTCCGGCAAGAAAGGCGATCACCTCATCGGCGACTACTACGTGCGTTTTGACAAGGAATACAAGGCGCAAGTAGCCGAACTGATGGCAACCGGCATGGACGAAGAGACCGCCAAGAAGGAAGCACCGCTGATGAAAGAGGCGCAGGAGATGCTGCGCAAATGGGAAGCCAATGACCCCGAAGTGCGCAGTCTTTGGGCGAAAATGAACCAGTGGGTCTATGCCGGATTTGACGAGACATACAAACGTATGGGCGTTTCGTTCGATAAGATTTATTACGAGTCCAACACCTATCTCGAAGGCAAATCGGAAGTGGAGAAAGGACTTGCTTCCGGTGCGTTCTACCGCCGTGAGGACGGGTCGGTCTGGGCGGATCTGACCAAAGACGGTCTGGACGAGAAACTGCTGCTCCGTTCGGACGGAACATCGGTCTATATGACACAGGATATAGGAACCGCCAAACTGCGTTTCCGGGATTATCCTATTGACAAAATGGTCTATGTGGTCGGCAATGAGCAGGAATACCACTTCAAAGTGCTCTCGATCCTGCTTGATCGCCTCGGTTTCCCCTTCGGAAAAGAGCTCGTCCATTTCTCATACGGCATGGTGGAACTGCCGAACGGCAAGATGAAAAGCCGCGAGGGAACGGTGGTGGACGCGGATGATCTGATGGACAAAATGGTGGAGGACGCCAAAGAGATCTCGAAGGACAAAGTAAACACGCTACAGGGGATCACCGAAGAAGAGACAAACGAGATCGCCCGCAAAGTGGGGCTCGGGGCACTCAAATACTTCATTCTGAAAGTGGATCCGCGCAAAAACATGCTCTTCAACCCCGCTGAATCCATCGATTTCAACGGCAACACAGGTCCTTTCATCCAATACACCTATGCCCGTATTCAGAGTGTGCTGCGGAAGGCGGATCCTCGTGATCACGAGATCTCGAGATCACGTGATCTTGAAGAAAAGGAACTGACCCTCATCCAACGCTTGACCGAATATCCGGCGGCTGTTCGCACGGCCGGTGAGGATTTCTCCCCGGCGGTGATCTGCAACTACGCGTATGCCTTGGCGTGCGATTTCAACTCGTTCTATCATGATCTCTCGATCCTGAATGAAAAAGACGGGCAGAAACGTGCGTTACGTTTGCTGCTCGCCAAGAATGTAGCTAAAGTACTGCAAAGTGCGATGGCGCTCTTAGGCATCGAAATGCCTGATCGAATGTAAAATAGCGGTGATCACTCTTCCGGCGGCGCGACGGATGTCCGCTTCCGGAAGAGCACCTTTCTTATACGCTTCCAAGATTGCTTTTATCTCTTTCTTTCCGCCCGGCATGATCAAATCCACGCCGGCGCTTATGGCTTTGGCTTCATCCGCACGGTCTTTGCCCGTGGACATCCAGTCGGTCATAACTACTCCCTCAAATCCCCATTCCTTGCGCAGTAGTTCAGTGCATAATTCTGCACTGTTGGCACAATACACACCGTTCACCTTATTATACGCGGTCATGAGCGCGCGCGGGTGGGATGCCTTCACGGCGATCTCAAAGCCCTTCCAGTAGATCTCACGCAAGGCGCGTTCATCCACTTCGGAGGAAACGGTATAACGCTCACTCTCCTGATTATTGGCGCAGAAGTGTTTGATAGTGACATACAGTCCTTCTTTCGCTTGTACGCCTTTGGTTACTGCGGACGCCATCCGTCCGGTAATGAGCGGATCCTCGCTGTAATACTCGTAGTTACGGCCGCAGAGCGGGTTGCGGACGATGTTCATCGCCGGCGCCAGCCAGAACGTCACGCCGTACTCGCTCATCTCTTCACCCACGGCTTGGCCCATCTCTTCCGCCAACGCGGTATTCCAGGTCTGAGCGACCATCGCTTCAATGGGGAAACCGGTGACGAACTGGTATAATAGCTCGCCTTTCTTGGGGTCGCCTAATACGAACCACCGCAGCAGGAAATGCGGGAAGAACTCATAGATAGAGATGGAAAGGTCGAGCGCACGGATGTCTCCGTCAGGGTAGAGTACCGCTCTTTTCTCCAGACGCACACCGGCTGGACCGTCGCACATCTCCACGTTCGGAATACCGCGTTCGATATAGGCGGTAGTGGTGTGTCCCACGGCGCCGGGCGTGCAGAAACCGCCTTTCTCACCCGACATGCCTGTGCCCGCGCAGAAACGCACGGCGTCTTCCGGCGCAATACCCTCCATGGCTTGGACGGTCTCTTTCGGGAACGTCTCTTCCGAAGGCGTATAATCCATCTCGCAGGGCGTCAAGTCCTGCTCGTTGAAAGACAAAACAGGAACGTCTTCAGGGATAGCAAACACGTTCACATGGCTCATTTGGGTCACTTTGGTGCTTGGCACGCAGAGATTCTTATGCTGCGACAGAACGATCCGTTTCGATAGGCGAATACCCGCAACCGGCTTGGTGGCGCGCGATGAGTTTCCTGCTAACACCAAGTACTCGCCTTGCTCTACCACCGTCTGTGCCTCTGCCTCGAGGTAACGCGATAATTCCTCTGCGCGGAATGTGAGGGTCAACTCTTGGGCCTTGCCCGGCGCTAAGAGAACCGTCTTGCCGAATGCTACCAAACGCTGGTATTCAACGTCCTGACCCGGGCAACGGACATAAACTTGTACCACCTCTTTGCCCGCTTCTTTGCCGGTATTGGTCACGCGGACGTGTACCTGTACTTCGTTGCGGACCATCTCCGCTTGCAGCGGTGCTGTCTCAAAAGTTGTATAACTCATGCCATAGCCGAAGGGGTAGCGCGGTGTGACCTCAAAACTGTCATAATAGCGATAGCCGACGTATATACCTTCTTTATATTCCGCGCGCACGGGATCGCACGCGAACTCGTCTCCGAATGGCACATCGGCATAGCGTTTAGGCCAAGTAAGCGCTAATTTGCCGGAAGGGTTGCTTTGGCCGGTCAAAATAGCCGCAAGCGCGTTACCGCCTTCCATGCCCAATTGACCCATATACACCACGGCATTCACGCCTTGCATATCCTCCAAAGGAGATAAGTCCACCGGGCAACCGGTGTTGATAACCAACACAAAACGTGCAAAATGAGCGGCACAGAGACGGATGTTGTGTTCCTCCGTACTATCCATGCGGAAACTGCCGGGTTTGTCCGCTACGTCGTGTCCTTCGCCCGACTGACGCGAGAGCACATAGACGCAGGTGTCCGTATCGCAGGAAGAGACTTCTTCTTCGCTCAGCAGATCACCTGCCGGAAAACGGTATTCCGCCGCCATCAGTTCGTCAAAGACATGCGCGGTCGGCCACCATAGTTTGCGTCTCACTCTGCGCAGAAAATCCTCCTTGCCGCTTTTCCAGAGACGGTCATAGCGTTCGATCCAATGGTGTGTGAGGATCTCGAAACCGGCATTCTCCATGCCTTCCAAGATGGTTACATTATGGCGCACATTCACTTCTCCGCTGCCGCTCCCGCCTTTGAGCGTGTAGAGCGCACCGGCGCCATAGAGCGCTATTTTACAGGGCGCAAAAGGCAGCGTACCGTCGTTTTCCAACAGCACGATGCCTTCTGTAGCTATGTCGTACGATAATTGTTGATTACGCTTTTCTCGTTCCGTTACGAGGTCAGATAGATGGGCTTTTGTTCTCATTTGTACCTAATTTGGCTGCAAATTTACTACAAATTTTGCACATATGCAAGCGTTCGGGCATTTTTTTTGAAAAAAAAGCGATTTATCGCGTATTATTAGGATATAGGGCGGCTGTCGGGAGCTTGCTCACGAAAAGTTGTCCTATATCCTAATAATGCAGGGATGTTAGTCCCGTTTTCAAAAAAAATGCCCGCCCCTGTCCATATGTCCGGCAAAATGCGAACGTACCTTCGGCGGGAACCCGCTTGCGGGAGGGCCGAAATACTACTTTTTTCTTAAAGAACTCATAGATGTCCTCCCTGCACTATGTAGAAAAATCGTCAATACCTGTGTGTAAAAATTGACGGACACCGGGTGTGACGGCCAAAAAAACTTTGCACTTCGTAAATTTTTGCACCTAA
>CAMNCW010000017.1 GCA_946534715.1 uncultured Bacteroidales bacterium
GCCGCATCTGCGTTCGCTGCAAAAACGCCTTGCCAAAGAGGTGACCTGCATGGTTCACTCCGAAGCGGACTACAACGCCGCCGTAGAGGCATCCAATATACTCTTCGGAAACGCAACCGCGGACGCGTTGCGCGCATTGGACGAAGAGACGTTCCTGCAAGTCTTTGAGGGCGTGGAGCGGTACGAGATCAGTCAGGACGAACTCAAAGCCGGCATCGGTCCGTTGGATCTGTTAGCAGAGCGCACGAACATCTTCCCCTCGAAAGGCGAGGCTCGCAAGATGATTCAGGCCAACGGTTTCTCACTCAACAAGGAGAAACTGACCGATCCTCAAACTCCGCTGACAGACGCGAACCTGTTGAACGGCAAATATCTGCTCTTCCAGAAAGGCAAGAAGAATTATTATCTTGTAATCGCCAAATAAGAGAGTAGATGGTCACACAAAAAAACGCTTTCGGAACGTACCGAAAGCGTTTTTTTAATAACAGATTCCGATTATTCAGCCGGAACCTCTGCAGCAGGAGCCTCAACAGCCTCTACTTCGATAGCAGACTGCTCCTCGCCGGAAGTCTCTTGACCAGCGTTGAAACCAACTGCAGCAATGCTGAACGCCACGATGAGTGCAATCAGCGTCCAAGTAGCTTTCTCCAAGAAGTCTGCTGTTTTAGGAGCACCCATCACTTGGTTACCACTTGCAAAACCAGCTGCAAGTCCACCGCCCTTGCTATTCTGAACCAAAACCAACAAGGTAAGAAGAATAGCGGCAATGACAATTAAAATTGTAATAAAAATGTACATAGCTATATAAAATTTAAATTATTTTTCTATACTCTTGAGAGCATAATTAGCAAAATCGGGTGCAAAGGTACAACAAAAAAAGCAAATATGCAAATTTTTTGTGATTTTTTACCATTTTGCTACGGTATCGTTGTAAATATTCTCCGAAATTTCGGTAATAATGAGCGCGCAGAGCTCATCTTGCACGTCAGACAGGAGCCTTGAGGCATCAAACGTCTGGAATGCCGAATAGGTTTTGTCGAACGATTCTTCGGGGTAAATATTGTTCGTAAAATGTACGTTGACGCGGATGGTGAGTTTGCTCTCGGTGGCGTAACTATCCGCTCCGATGGCACCTTGTGAGATATCATAGCCCACAATTTCCCCCTCCAGTTCCAAATCGCCGCCTCTTCGGAGGATCTGCAACCTCGTCTGTCGTTGGTACAAAGTACGTATAGCTTCGGACAGGTTCGTACTCAGGGTCGGATTCACCATCGCCGCGTTGTTCGGGAAATCGGCGATGGAGATAGAGTGCGTCGTTTGATAGTTGATATTCGCTCCGTTGAACTTGTAACTGATCGAACAACCGCTCCATAAAAACAACATGGCACAAATTAGAACCACGACATGAGTCCGACCTAAGCAGGACTTAAGTCCGACATGAGTCCGAAAAACATGTACTATTTTTTGCGTCCAATTCAGCATGTTACAAACCGTACTCCTTGATTTTACGATAGAGTGTTCTTTCCGAAAGCCCCACAATATCCGCTGCGACTTTTCTGTTACCTCCGGAACGCTCCAAAGCCTTGACAATCCGCTCTTTCTCGCCATCCTCTATCCGCAGGCTACCACTGGTCTCAATATCCTCAGCATCAATCGGTTTACGCACGGAGGAAGGTTCCGCCGGTGCGATAGTGATAGTTGCGGGGACCGAATCGTTGAGGTTTTGCTGAATCTTCGTATCCAACTTGCGCCCCGAAAGGAGTTCTTTCAGTTCCTCCAGATCCTTCTTGTTCTGCATGACCATGTTATAGAGGATGCCAATTTCGTGTGAGTAGTCCTTACCCGTGGCTTCCTGTTGCGGCGCACGCAGTACGATTCCCTGCTGATTCTCTTCCGCCGGCAGGTATTTGCGCAGCGTCTCGGCATTGATCTGGTGTTCCATTTCAATGACCGCAATTTGCTCCGCCAAGTTCTTGAGCTGGCGAATGTTTCCTCTCCAATAGGAGTTCTGCAAGAGCCGCGTGGCTTCCTCGTTGAGTGAAAGCGGCGGCATTTGGTAGCGGTTGCAGAAATCGACGGCAAACTTACGGAAGAGCAAGGGAATATCCTCTTTGCGTTCGCGCAAGGCGGGCACACGTATTTCTACAGTATTAAGGCGGTAATACAGATCCTCTCGGAAACGGCCGTCATCAATCGCCTGACGCATATTGAGGTTCGTAGCCGCGACTACGCGCACGTTGGTTTTGCGAACCTGGCTCGAGCCCATACGCAGATACTCACCGGTTTCCAAAACGCGGAGCAGACGAACCTGCGTTTGTAATGGCAGTTCTCCCACTTCGTCCAAGAAGAGTGTTCCGCCGTCGGCTATTTCGAAATAGCCCTTGTGCTCGTTCTTCGCATCGGTAAAAGCGCCTTTCTCGTGACCGAAGAGTTCACTATCAATCGTACCCTCCGGAATAGCACCGCAGTTGACAGCAAAATACGACCCGTGTTTGCGCGCCGAATAGGCATGAATGATTTTAGGAAAATGTTCCTTTCCCACACCGGACTCACCGGTGATGAGCACACTCAAATCCGTCCGCGCTACCTGCACGGCAACCTCTATATCGCGGTTCAGCAAGGGACTTTGACCAATGATGCCGAAACGTTGCTTGATGGCTAATAATTCCTGTGGCGTCATACTCAATAAAACAAAATATCATGCAAAAGTACGATTTTTTTTTGATATATGCAAATTTTCGCATAAAAAAATTGATTTAATTTGCGTATATCATTTTTTTTTCGTACCTTTGCGCGCTATTTTGATATTATTATGCGAAAAACATTAAGATTTATTACAATTTTAGCGGTTACAGCATTAGCATTCTCGAGTTGTGTAACCCAGAAAAATTTGACGTACCTGCGTGATGTAAATGCACAATCGGCAGACTCCATCAACAAATATTTCGTGCCGAGCGCAGAAGTAACTATCAAACCCGGCGATGCCATTACTATTTTCGTGTCCGCATTGGACCAAGAGGCAGTAGCGCCCTATAACCTTCCGACCATCGCATTTAACGACCCCACGACGGAGCAGGTCAAAACGACGCCGATGCTGCTGACTTACCGTGTGGACGAAAACGGTGATATCGAGATGCCCGTACTGGGCAAACTGCACGTAGAGGGTCTGGTTCGTGCGGAAACAGAGCAACTGATCAAGACCGCATTGGAGAAGCATGTGGTCAAACCGATGGTTCAAGTAAACCTGATCAACGCACGTGTATCCGTTTTGGGAGAAGTGGCGCGTCCGGGAACAGTGAACATCAGCCACGGACGTTTAACTATTCTGGAAGCGCTGGCCGCTGTGGGTGACATGACGCCTTACGGCCGCCGTGACAATGTGCTCATTTCCAGAGAAGTACAAGGTAAATTGGAGTTTGCACGTATCAATATGACGAGTCCGGATTTACTGACCTCTCCCTATTATTATTTGCAACAAAACGACGTCATTTATGTTGCACCGAACGGTGTACGCGCCATCAACAGTACGAATGTCAGCTTGTGGCTGAGCATGGTTTCCACCGTAGCCAGTGCGGCAACAGTTATTGTAACGGTACTCCGTTATAATAATGATCGTAATTCAGGAAAGTAGGATTTATTTCATTTTGAAATCACAGAATCATGGAACAGAATAATAACGTAAACGAAATTGACGTACGAAAAATTGTACGAATAATACTGGAGCACTGGTGGTGGTTCGCTATAGGAGTGATGGCCTTTATGCTTTTGGGAGGCTTGTATTTCCTGCGCAAATCGCCGACATGGACCACAGACGCTGCAATCATGTTGCGCCAGAATGAAGGTGGCGGTTTTGACCAAATAGAGGCACTTTCCATGTTGGGTCTTAGCGGCAACTCCGCGGCAGAGGACGAAGTTGTTGTGCTGAAATCCCGCGGATTGATCTATCAGGCAGTGGATGCACTGAACCTTTGGGAAAGCACGTATGTCAAAGATGGTTTGAGATGGAAAGGCGAATTCCATAACAATGCCGTAACGGTAGATTACATCGAATTAAACAAAAGATCGAAAATCACGCCGTTCACAATAACCATCAAGCCGACCAAAAACGGCTATAAGATCAAGACCAAAAACGGCTTTTTCCATCGTTCCACCACGAAGGTTGCCGATTTGAGCGAGCCGATAGAAACCGGCATCGGAACAATCAAGATCCATGCGAACCGCGAGTTAAGCACCGATAC
>CAMNCW010000018.1 GCA_946534715.1 uncultured Bacteroidales bacterium
ACATAGTTGTAAAAGTTTTGTGCTCGGTTGTATGCGAGTGGCCACTCAATGCACGTGCGGACACACAAACTTTCGCGGTTAATAAATAGGTTAGATGCGTACTAAAACAACGCACCGCCACTCGTTATTTCGAATGACGGTGCAAAGGTACTGCTTTTATTTGGGATTCGTTGGGAAAGAGTGTCCCAATTTTGTCCCAATTTTGTCCCAATTATCTGCTTTGTGCTTTACGCAAGCTGTTTTGGTCCGGCTCCCAGCCAATGATTTTCAATAAGTTACGACACATTTGTGAACGGTTAAAATCGGCGTCCGCCAAATAGTCGTTCCCGTTCTTTTTTTGCGCCTCGAGCCATTTGACGAGTGCGGAATAGTCCCCTTCTTTTGGCAATTGGATGACATCCCGGACGTTTGGTTCGGCTACTGATTGAGTGTGTTGATTGTTGTTTTGGGCTTGGACATAGTTGTCGATGTGCTCGATGTATGTTCCATAGAAGTTGTTGATAAAGGCGGACATAGTTTTATGTGTTTGATGTTTTCAAAATAATTGCCGGTGAAAGACTCGATCTGATTGGTGACATTGATAATATGTCTTTTCTTTTTGAGTCGTTGTATCTCATTTTGTTGGGAGATAAGGAGGTCAAGCATCATTTTATCGTGCTGCGCATGAGATCGAAGAAGAGCAGCCATAGCTTCTTCGTGCTCAATTCGTGCCTTCGTCTGCTCAATGATATGTTCAATATGCTTCTTACTCATGATTGTCTGATGAAAGTTGAAAATGGAGTGCAAAGTTACAACAAATTTTTGACATGTGCAAATGTGTCGGAAGGCGTACCCCTCGCGAGCCCTTATTTTGCGTAAAATGTTGATAACTATTATAACTGTTTGTAAATGCGCGAATAACGGAGAAAATGCAAAAAAACGTCAAAAAAATGAAGATTTTTTGACATTGAAAATCAATGGATTAGAGGTTAATTTTCAAAAAGTGCGAAAATCGTGAAAAAATGAAAATTTTTGGAATAAAGCCCAAACTCGCCCAAAAAACGCCACCGGTGAAGGTGACGTTATAAAGAGAAAAGATTAGGGTGGATCAATGGGATTTGGGATCAATGGGATTTGGTTTTGATCTTGTCAAAGCCCGAACCGAAGACACCACCTACATCCGCAAAAGAGACAAACGCATCGGGGTCAATATCATGCACAATCTTCAAAACCATTGAACTCTCAGGCTTGCGCACCAAGACGGAAATGACCTTGACCGGTTTTTGAGAATACCATCCTGTACCGTCCAAAACCGTTACACCACGGTTAACCAACGTGTTGATTGCCGTAGCGATCTCGGCATAATTAGAGGAATAGATCATGAAATGAACCGAACGATGGAGACGTCCCATCAACCAATCTACTGCCATGGTATAAGAGACGGTCATACAAAGACCACAAAGAACACGCTTGATCTGGATATAGGTCACGTTGGTGCCTTCCGCCAACATGCGTTCGGGCACAGGCAGTAAGAAAGCGGAAAGGATAATCAGTATATCACAAAGCATCATGATATTACCGACGGAGACATCGCGGTAATGATTGACAATCATCGCCACAATATCCGTCCCCCCGGAAGAACCGTCACAAGCAATCACGACGCCGAGACTGAGTCCGAAGACAAAACCACCGACGATAGCGCCTAACCACGGGTCTTCGATAATCGGTTCCGGCAGAATAGGAATGACCTTATACCAAACCGTGATCGCCGCCACGCCCACCATCGTCCTCAGGCAGAAGCGCCAGCCAATCGTGAACCCCGCAATGAGAAGCAGAATGGCATTGAAAAGGAAGGTAGTGAGCCACACAGGAATAGCGCCCCCGTACTCGGGAAAAAGCTCGGGGAACCAGCCTGCGGTCAAGTAATAAATGATTGAGCAGATACCCGTCAGACCACCTCCAACAAACGCGTGAGGAAGCAAGACCCAGTTGACCATCAGCGCCATGGGGAAAATACCAAAGATGATCGCCAGGTACTTGAAAACCGTACGCGTCATGGACTCAGTAGGCGCATTGTGGGGATTGACATAGGATATGGGGGATTTGATATTGGGCATTGTGCATTGTGAATTGTGAATTGTGAATTTTATTTGCCATAGAGCATGGGGTCAAAGCCCTGTCCGAAGACACCCCGGACTTGACTTTGGCTGACAAAAGCTTTTGGGTCAATCGCCCGCACAAGACGGAAAATCGTAGCCGATTCATAGGAACGGGCAATGGTCGTAACGACCTTCATAGGCTGCTTGTGATACCCTCCTTCTCCATTCAACAAAGTACATCCGCGATGCGCCTGCGAGATAATAGCCTCAGCGATCTCATCCGCCTTGGTGGAGAAGATCATGAACTGCACAGATTGTCTCATTCGGTTCATAATCCAATCCACCGCCGTAGAACACATGAAAGTGTAAGTGAGACCGAAAAGGATCTTCTCAATCGCGCCCTGCATACCCGCTGCCTGGATAGTAGGTAGGAAGAAAGCCGAAGAGATCACCAGCATGTCCGCCATAAGGAGCACACGCCCCATGGGCAGGTGATGGTACTTATTAACAATCATCGCGATAATATCCGTACCACCGGTGGAACCGTTATTGAGGAAACAGATACCTAAGAAACAGCCGGTGAACAGTCCTCCGATTACCACCGCCATAAACGAATCGGTCAACAGCGGCACCGAAGCGATAGGAATCACTTTGAGCCAAATCGTGAGCCACATAACACCCCACACAGTCCTGACGGCGTACCGACGACCTACCGTGATTGCAGCAATAATAAGCAGCGCGATATTGATGGTTGCACTACTGAGCCAGATAGGGATGTATGTCTTCGTTGCGAAATAAATGATCTCACAGAGACCCGTTACCCCACCTCCGACGATCGCGTGCGGCACCAACAGTTGGTTGACCGTCAGGGCGTACGGGATCGTACAAAGGACAATCATCAGCAACTCCTTGAGTGTTATCCAGGGCAACGTGCGGCGATACGCACTCAGATGTTCACGGAGTTCGGACATAGGTTGTTGTTTCTTTTCTGTCATGCAAATTTAGCTATTAAATTACGATCACCAAAACCGTTATCGACGCGTCCGACCGGGCACCAGAACTTGGTCTGCTCGACCCAGGGCGTAGGATATGCCGCCTGTTTACGTGAATAGGTGTGCGTCCATTCGTCCGCGACCACTTCGTATTCCGGATGCGGTGCGTTCAGAAGCACATTATCCGTCTTATCCGCCTTTCCGGACTCGACATCGGCTATCTCCTGACGTATCTGCAAGAGGACATCGCAGAAACGGTCAATCTCCGCCAAAGATTCGCTCTCGGTAGGCTCCACCATGAGCGTTCCGTGAACCGGGAAAGAGAGTGTCGGCGCATGATAGCCATAGTCCATGAGGCGTTTCGCCACATCCGACTCGGTGATACCGATTGCGTGGAACTGACGGCAGTCCAAGATCAGCTCATGCCCTACCCGACCGTTCTTGCCGGTATAAACGATACCGTACGCATCTCCTAATCGCTTTGCCATATAGTTGGCGGATAAGATAGCCGCAGCCGTAGCGTGACGGAGTCCCTCAGCTCCCATCATCGCGATATAACCCCATGAGATCAACGCCATGTTGGCATTACCGTACATCGCGGAAGAGACGCGGTTCAGATCCTCGGAAGGCATGCAGTCCGCCAGTTTGGCAGCACAGCAAACGGCTCCTGCACCGGGACCGCCGCCGCCATGAGGCGAAGCAAAGGACTTATGCAGGTTCAAGTGGCACACATCCGCGCCGATAAAGGCAGGGTTGGTCCATCCGATCTGTGCGTTCATGTTCGCGCCATCCATATAGACCAGACCACCGTTGGCATGCACGGCGTCCACCATCTCGCGGATAGCCTGTTCGAAGATACCATGCGTAGAAGGGTACGTGATCATACATCCCGCGAGGATCTCTTTGTTCTCCTCCGCCTTCTGTTTCCAATCCGCCAAGTCGGTATTGCCGGACTCGTCGCATTTGACCACGCACGGCGTGAATCCTGCCTGCACGCAGGAAGCAGGGTTGGTTCCGTGCGCCGAAGCAGGAATAAGCAGCACTTTGCGTGCGTCCTGTCCCTGGCGATGCAAGTACTCGCGGATCACCACCAAACCGGTATATTCGCCTGCCGCGCCGGACGTCGGTTGGAACGTACACGCATCAAAGCCCGTGATAGCGCATAACTGCTCGCGCAACTGGTCCATGATCGCTACATAACCGCGTGTCTCGAACTCGGGCGCCAGAGGGTGAACGCTCATCGCCGTATTGAACGTAATAGGAATCATCGCCGCCGCCGGATTGAGCTTCATCGTACACGAACCCAAGGGAATCATCGACGTAGCGAGAGATATATCCTTGCGGTCCAGACGTTTCAGATAGCGCATCAGTTCCGTCTCGGTATGATAGCGTTTGAACACCTCCGCCTGCAAATAATCCACCTCTCTTGTGCGGCTCTCGTCAATCGCCCAAAGACCTTCGAACACCTCTTCCGATTCTTCGTATTGCGGCAGGTTACCGCTGGCTATCGCGAAAATCTCGATAAGGTCGTTCATCGTATCGAGATCCACGGTCTCATCCATCGAAACACCAATCCATCCCTGCGGATCGTAGTAGAGATGTATCTCTTTGGACACGGCTATATCCTGCACGCGCTCCATCCATCCCTCTTCGTCGCGTGTGATCTTGAGCGTATCGAAGAACTCAGCGTTCTCCTGGTTATAACCGTAGGCTTGCAACATCTCGCTCAGATACACCGCCTTGCCGTGAATACCCTCTGCGATCTGACGTATTCCTTCCGCGCCGTGATAAACGCCGTACATACCCGCCATCATGGCAGAAAGCGCCTCGGCGGTACATATATTCGAAGTAGCGCGCTCGCGTTTGATATGCTGCTCGCGGGTTTGGAGCGCCAGACGATATGCCGGGTGCCCGTATTTATCCTTGCTCAGACCGATGATACGTCCCGGCATCTCGCGTTTGTACTCGTCGCGCGTAGCCATATATCCGGCAGTAGGACCGCCAAAGCCCATGGGCAGACCGAACCGCTGCGCCGTACCGCACATGATATCGGCATCCAGCGGTTTCAACAAAGCCAGTGCCATGAGATCCGCCACAACGGTCACTTTCAGTCCCTTCGCATGACAATCGTCGATAAACGCCTCATAGTCCTCCACGGAACCGTCACTGTTAGGCCACTGCACCAACGCGCCGAAGAAAGCCTCCGAGGGTTGGAAATCCGCATACGAGCCGGTAACGATCTCAATTCCTTGTCCCTTTGCGCGCGTACGCAATACAGATAAGGTGTTCGGCCATATTTTCTCATCCACAAAAACTTTGCACACATTCGCCTTGACCTGCTCGCGCGAACGGAGATTGCGCATCATCGTCACCGCTTCCGCCGCCGAAGTAGCTTCGTCCAGCAAGGAGCAGTTCGCCAAAGGCAAGCCGGTGAGATCGCTGATCATCGTCTGAAAAACGAACAGCGCTTCCAGACGTCCCTGGCTCACCTCCGCCTGATACGGCGTGTACGAAGTGTACCAAACGGGATTCTCCAACATGTTCCTACGGATCACCGCCGGCGTGATCGCTCCGTACCATCCGCGCCCGATCAATGCACGGGAAAGGAGGTTCTCATTGAGCATCCATTCCGCGTTTTCCAACTGCTTTTGCTCGGTCAGAGGCTCCTCCAACTCAATCTCTTCCGGCAGCAGAATATCTGCCGGCATTGTTTCGCGAACAAGCGATTCTAACGACTCGGAACCGATGGTTTGCAACATGTGTTTTTCGTCTTCCGGTGTGAGTCCGATATGACGGGACTCTAAGTAATTTACTTTCATATTTGGTGTTAATTGATAAATTCTAACAAAATTGTGTGCAAAATTACAAAAATATTTTGATATATGCAAATTTTTTTGTAATTTTGCAGCATGAAAGAAAAAGAAGTAAATTTTGCGCCTATTTGGGACCTCAATCCCTTATGGCAAACCCTGACTGACGAAGAGCGGGTTTTTGTAACTCAAAATGTAGAATTAGTACACCTTGCCAAGAACGAAATCATCCACATGGACGGAGAAAAATCGGAGTATATGTGGATGCTCTTGCAAGGCAAAGTGCGTATATATAAAGAAGGAATCGGTCAGCGCCAACAAATTATTCGTTTACTCAAACCCTTTGATATATTCGGTTATCGCGCCGTGATAGCGAACGAGCCGTATAACTCCAGCGCCAGCGCATTGGAAGCAAGCATGGTTTATCGGATGAAAGGCGAGTTTTTCAACCAACTCATCCGCAATAATGGTGCTTTATGCTATGAAGTGATGCTGATGATGGCAAAAGATTTGGCGTTCTCGGAGATTCAGACCGTCAATCTGACGCAAAAGCACATCCGCGGACGTTTGGCTGAATCGCTCCTGTTGCTGCTCAAGAACTACGGTTTTGAAACCGACGGTCAGACTTTGGCGATGCTCCTTTCGCGCGAAGATTTAGCGAACATGAGCAACATGACTACCAGCAACGCCATCCGCACCCTCAGCCAGTTCGCGCAAGAAGGCATCATCGGCATCGAAGGAAAACACATCCAGATCATTGACGAAAAAGCACTTGAAAAAATATCCCGCTTAGGATAAGAAAAAGCCCTTCCGAAACCGGAAGGGTTTTTTATTGGTTAATCCATCATGTTACCCATATTCGATGAGAGTTGCACCATGAGGTCGTATTCCTCCGGGGAAAGATCGTAGAAATAATAGTTCCTCGGATCAACAGGTCTGCCGTTATAATGCACCTCGTAATGCAAGTGCGGGCCGGTAGATTTACCCGTATTGCCGACCAGCGCAATCACGTCGCCGCGTCTCACCTTCTGCCCTACCCGGGCGATCCGTTTAGAGCAGTGGGCATACCGTGTCGTATAATGGAAGCCATGATCTATCTCCACCGTCTCACCATAACCTTGCCTCCAACCGGAATAGGTCACAACGCCGTTTCCCGTAGCAAAAATATCCGTTCCGACAGGTGCCGAGAAGTCCATACCCTCGTGGAAACGGCGGATATGATATACAGGATCAACACGCCATCCATAGCCCGAAGCCATGCGTTTGAGGTCTTTATTGGGCACAGGCTGAATAGCCGGAATATTCTCCATGCGCACCTCCTGCTGTTTAGCCAACTCCAGAATCTCCTCATACGAACGCGCCTGCACATAAAGCTCTTTCTCCAAAATATCCACCTTACGGTGTATATCCGCCGCCAACTGCGTATTGGTCATGCGCGCCAGAGAATCATAATAGGACAACTGCTGCGTAGCTCCCATACGCGCGCTCAAAGGTATCGGTTCGGCACCCAAGATAGCGCGATAGAGGTTATCGTCGCGCTGCGAGAGATCGGACATGATGATCTGCATCTGATCCACCTGCTTGCCCAACACCTCCATCTCCGCCGTCAGGTTCTTGTTATACTGCATCAACGACGCCTCGCGGGGCGAAGGAAAGAAATAGAGGAAGATATAGAAGAAGATGATACCAAGGCACACACCTCCCAAGATATAATAGCCCGATCGCCGGAGCCAATAGCGGAAACCGTGCTCCACACGCTCCAATTGCAGCGTCTCCGGGTTAATACGATAATGCCGTTTGCGAATTTTTGAATTCATATCCCAATAAACTTTTTTACTTCTTATACCAGAAGAAATACTGATTCTGTTGTTTTTTCTCCTCACTCGTGCGCGCGACATAAACAGGTTCGCGCGTGTAAGGGTTGATGCCGGTGTAGAACATCGTCGTGGAGAGGGTCATGGGCGTTGGCGTAAAATCCTGCACCTGCTCCGGGCGGTAATGCATCTTTTTCGTCTCTTCGGCTAACTGCGCCATGTCGCGCTTGGTGCAACCCGGGTGCGATGAGATGAAATACGGAATCAGTTGCTGGTTCATTCCCGCCTCTTTGTTGATACGCAGGAAGAGTTCCCGAAATCTCAGATAGTTCTGCCACGAGGGTTTGCGCATAATCTTCAGTACCGCTTCCGAGCAATGTTCCGGCGCCACTTTGAGCCGCCCGGACACATGGCGCGTGATCAGTTGGCGCGCATACGCCTCGCTCATCAGGTCATAACGAATACCCGACCCCACGAACGCATGTTTGACGTACGGCAGTTTGTCCACCGTCTTGTATATATCCAACAGCGGCCCGAAATCCTGATTGAGGTTCTTGCAGATAGCCGGTTGGAGACAGCTTGCGCGCGCACATTTCTCGCAAAGCGACATGTCCTTGCCGTGCATCATATACATGTTTGCTGACGGTCCTCCCAAATCGCTCAGTACCCCATGCCAATCGGGCAATTGGCTCAGCCGCTCAATCTGCCGGAGGATAGACGCTTTCGAACGCGAGACAATCTGTTTGCCCTGATGCGCCGAGATTGTGCAAAACGAACAGCCGCCGAAACAGCCTCTGTGCATGCAAACCGACCATTTGATCATCTCATATGCCGGTATATGCTTGTCCTTGTATTTGGGGTGCGGCGTGAATTGGTACGGCAGGTCATAGATCGCATCCAACTGCTCCGTGGTCATAGGCGGATAAGAGGGATTGACCACTACCCATTGTTTGCCCACCGGCTGCACAAGAGTTGTCTGGTGGATCTTGTTCGATTCGATCTCCATGAGCCGGAAGTTCTCCGCGTGCGCCCGTTTGTCCCGCAATGCCTGCTCATGGCTTGCTAACAGGATTGATTCCGCAGGTATCTCCGTCTTATCGGATGTCAGGAACGCCGTTTGCGGCACAGTGTGCAGGCTTTCACTTTTAATTTTTAATTTTTCATTTTTAATTCTATCCGCTATCTCCGTCATGGCCTGTTCGCCCATACCATAGACCAACAGATCCGCGCCGCTATCCACCAAGATCGAAGGCATCAGTTTGTCCTGCCAATAATCATAATGGGTCAACCGCCGCATAGACGCCTCGATGCCGCCTATTACCACCGGCACATCGGGATAGAGTTCCTTCAATATCTTGCAATACGTGATCGTACAATAATCCGGCCGCATGCCGGCTCTGCCTTCCGGCGTATAAGCATCGTCCGAACGGCGTCTCTTGGCTGCCGTATAATGGTTCACCATCGAATCCATCGAACCCGCGGAGACCGC
Source organism: uncultured Bacteroidales bacterium (assembly GCA_946534715.1). Classification (GTDB taxonomy): domain Bacteria; phylum Bacteroidota; class Bacteroidia; order Bacteroidales; family Paludibacteraceae; genus Colicola. The sequence goes on from CAMNCW010000018.1 coordinate 9,184, forward strand.
AAAATAGAGCCGTGGGCGACCGAACTTCTTAAAATCCCGGTAGTCGCCATGCCAATCCGGCTGCGGAACAATCGCCACACGATAACCGGCTGCCTCTAACACGCGTCCCAACACCGCTGCACCGAAAGAAGGATGATCTATATACGCGTCACCGGAGAAGAAGACGATGTCCACTTCATCCCAGCCGCGTAAGTCCGTCTCTTTGCGCGTGGTAGGCAGATATTTCAGCAAGTCAGCCATGTTAATTGACGATTTGACGATTGACGATTTAATCTATTTGTAAATCTAATTTCTCTTTCAGTTGTGCCAAAGCGGGGTTTTGATCCGCCATCAGTTTATATTTCTCCTCCGCCGTGAAAGCCATCTCTTCCTGCGTAAACTCCGCTTGGATCAGTTGGATCTGTATATGGTCGTTTTGCAGACGTTTACGCAACTCCTGTAGCAAGTCCGGCAATGCTTTCCGCATCAACGACAACTGCCAGGGATTCGGCATTTGGATCTCCGCGTTATGGGCATCGATCATCTTTGGCTGATAGATCTCTATCAACTCTTTCAGACGGGGTTCATCCGAATATCTTGCGCTCAGACCAACCCACGTGGAAGTGAGTTGGTCAGCCGTAAAAGGGCGGTTTTGCTCCTCCCCGGGCTGCGTGGCTGTTAGTTGTTCAGGCGTTTTCGGTGCTTCTTTCTTCAACCCCAAACCTAAGCCGATAGACGGCATTTTCGGGATGGAAGGAGGAGGTGTCTGCGTTGGTTGAGGGGTCTGAACCGTTTGAACTGGCTGCACCGGTTTGGCAGGCTGCGGAGCAGGTTGTACCGGCTGAACAGGTTGTACCGGTTTCGCAGGTTGCGGTGCCGGTTGTTGAACAGGAATATTCTGCGGCACCCCTAACTGACACAGTTTGACTAACGCTAACTCTACCGTCAGACGTTTGTTACGCGCCGTGCGGTAGTTAATATCGCAGGTATTGAGGATATCCAGCGCCTGGAACAACCACACCGGAGAACAATGCTGCGCCTGCTGAGCATACCGCTGACGGATTGCTTCGCCGGTCTCCAACAAAGGCAGTGTCTGCGGATCCTTGCTCACTAACACATCGCGCAAATGCTGCGCAAAACCCGTTACAAAATGTCCGGCGTCAAAACCGTGATTCAGCACGTCGTTGAACAGCAACAATGCCTGCGCCACATTATGCGTCAGGGCACTATCCACCAGCGAGAAATAATAGTCCGCATTGAGCACATTCAGCACCTCAATCGTGCGCTCGTAACTGATGGTCGTGCCGCAGAACGCCACCAACTGGTCAAAGATAGAGAGCGCATCACGCATACCTCCGTCTGCTTTCTGCGCCACTACATTCAGCGCCTCTTCGCTCACGGTAATACCTTCTTTCTGCGCCACGGATTGCAGATAAGCCACCGTGTCCGGCACCGTGATACGATTGAAATCATATACCTGGCAACGGCTTAGAATAGTAGGCAGCACCTTGTGTTTCTCCGTCGTTGCGAGAATGAAAATAGCATATGAAGGCGGTTCCTCGAGGGTCTTAAGCAAGGCATTGAACGCCCCGGCAGAGAGCATATGCACCTCGTCGATGATATAGACGGAGTACTTACCGATCTGCGGCGGAATGCGCACTTGGTCAATAAGCGAACGGATATCGTCCACCGAGTTGTTCGATGCCGCATCCAGTTCGTGGATATTGAACGATCTCTGCTCGTTGAACGCCCGGCAGGACTCACATTCGTTGCAGGCATCGTAGCCGTTCTGCGGGTTGAGACAGTTGATGGTCTTCGCAAAAATACGCGCGCAGGTGGTTTTACCTACTCCACGCGGACCGCAAAACAAGTACGCGTGCGCCAAATGGTTCTGACGAATAGCGTTCTGTAAGGTCTGTGTCAACGCCTGTTGCCCCACCACCGACTCAAACGTCTGCGGCCGGTACTTGCGCGCCGATACAATGTAGTTTTCCATATTGTTTATTTTTTATATGCGATACTATAAATATATTTCTCTTCCTCGTGGGTCTCGATCGTCCATTCGTCATTTTGCGCCAACACCTGTTGCAACTGCTCGAACGATGCTATTCCCACACCTTGCGCTTTGACAACCGCCTCTTTCTGCGTCCAAAGCCTCGTAAAAATGCGTGCTTGCTCCTGCTCGTTGGCGCCGGAATGTACTTGTTCCAGTTCTTCGACATTCATCACACGCCGGAGCAAATCGTCCTCGGCATGCCGGATGCCCTCTATATCAATGCCTATCGGTTTATCATCTACCGCCACGGCAATACCTTCCTTGCAATGAGAGATGCTGAACTCCGGTCCGTTCGCTATGTATGGCTTGCCGTGCTCGTTATAAGCCCATTGCTCATTGGGAAGCCATTCGCGTTCATGCAACATCAGCCAGCTTTTCAAACAGCAGAACTGCCCGAAGGTATGCTTGTACCGCAACGCTTGTTCGCGCCGTGTAGCACTCACCAAAGGAAGCATCCGTTGCACTTCCGCTTCGGTACATTCGTCCATATTGTCAAACACCACAAATCGCATCTCTCTGTCTTTTCCAGCCCTTGGTCAGATAAATAACCCGTGCCGCCAAGTGCGCAAAATAAGCGATATACAATGCCTGTGCGCCGCAAAAACGATACGTTGCTACATACATCACCACAAATCCAACCGCCGCCCAGATCATCGCGTTCCGTATCTCCGTGCCTGCCGTGGCACCCACATACACACCGTCCCACATGAACGCCAGCGCACTCACAATCGGCATCAAAATAAGCCAAATCATATATTGCTGTGCGCCTTCCAAAACAAGTTCATCACTTGTCATCAGCGCCATGCACTGATCGCCCCAAACGGCATACACCGCCGTAAAAATCAAACCCACGCCAACGCTCCAATAAAAGAGTGAGCGCACAATGGCATTCATCTCCTTTGTTCCTTGCCCCTTGTTCCTTTGTCCTTCCCCAATGGCTTTTCCGACCAGCGCTTCGCCGGCATAGGCAAAGCCATCAACAAAGAACGAGAAGAACATAAACAGCTTCATGATGATACTGCTCACCGCCAATTCGGTGTCGCCGTATTTGCTGGCAAGCGATGTAAAACCCACATACACCACCATGAAACACAACGAACGGACAAACAAGTTCCCGTTCAGCGCCATCATCCGCCGCATCACTTTCCAGCGCATTGCCGCACGCCATTGATCCGCTTGCAGCAAAGCCGGCAAATCGAAATAGCGTATCAGCAAAATCGCCAGCGCCAGCGCCAAACCGCTATATTGCGCAATCAGTGTACCCCACGCTACCCCCACTACGGAAAGCGGTGTGTAAACCGCCAACACATAACTGGCAGCCATGTTCACCACGTTCACTAATATATCCACCGCCATGGGGCTTTTCGTGTCCTGCATGCCGATAAACCATCCTTTGAAAGCCATCAGCATCAGGGTTGCCGGAGCTGCCCAAATACGGACAAAGAAATACTCGCGGGCGATTGTCGCCACCTCGTCCGAACAAGGCACTAATGCCAACACTACCGTCACAAACAACCATTGGATCGCCCAGATAGCCATCGCCGCAATAAACGCCACGGAAAGGCTCTGTCGCAATATCTTCCCGCACTCCTCCGGCACCTTTGTACCTTGTCCTTTTCCAAGAGCTTGTGCCGTGAGGCCGCTTGTGCCGATACGCAGAAAACCAAAGTTCCAGTACAGCAAATCAAAGAGCATCGTACCGATAGCGATACCTCCGATAGCTGCTGCATCGCTCAGATGCCCCACTATCGCCGTATCCACGATACCCACCAAAGGAATCGTTATATTCGCTAAAATACTCGGTATCGCCAGACGCAATATGTCCTTGTTTATACTGGTCACAAGAACAACAAAATCATCAACTGTCCTGTCAGCACGCGCAGGAACATCGTCAGCGGATAAACGGTCGAATAAGCCACCGCCGCACGGTCATTCACGCTGCTTTGCGAAGTAGCATAAGCCAATGCAGGCGGATCTGTGGTTGAACCGGCAATCAAGCCCATGAGCGTGAAATAATCCAGTTTCATCCATAACCGTCCGATCACACCGATAATCAGCAGAGGCAGCAACGTAATCAGCACGCCATAGCCGATCCACACGTATCCGCCGCCTAACAGAGTCGGAATAAAAGTCTTACCAGCGCCGAAACCAACCGCTGCAAGGAACAGCGCAATACCGATCTCGCGGATCATGAGATTCGCGGAAGTTGTCGTATAAGTGACCAAACCCCATTTCGTACCAAAAGCACCCATCAGAATAGCGATGATCAGCGATCCTCCGGCGATACCTAATTTGAACGGCTGACTCAGACCCGGTAGCATGATCGGCAGCGAGCCTAAAGCTACGCCTAATACGATACCGAAGAACAACGACGCCAAGTTCGGGGCATCCAGTTTCTTCGTGGAATTACCGAACACTTGCGCCACTTTGTCCACAGCCTCTTGTTCGCCCACCACGGTCAGACGATCGCCCATTTGCAGAATCAGATCCGGCGTTGCCAACAGCTCGATTCCGGCACGGCGGATACGCGTGATTGTAATATGATAAGCCGCACGCACCTTCAAATCGCCTATGCGTTTGCCGTTCATCTTCGGCTTCGTTACAATAATATGGCGGTTGACCAGATGTATATCTTTCTCCTTCTCTTCCCAAGGCACTTCGGTCTTTTCGCCGAGCAACATGATCGTGCGCTCGTTCTGCGCATCGCCTATAAAACGCACCTTGTCGCCCACATGCAGAATCGTGTCCGCATCGGGCATATACTCGCTTCCGGTAGTGTCCAGAATACGGCTCACCACGATGTTCACATGCGTCAATAGTTTCAAGTCGCGCACGCGAATGCCGTCTATCTGCGGGTTCGTCAGTTTCATGTCAAACGACGCCACCTGCGGTTCTTCACCTTTCGCTGCCTTTACCGCCTCTTCCTCTTTCTCTAATTTCAAGCCGAAGATCCAACGGATCAGCAGCAACGAAAAAATGATACCCACTACGCCCAGAGGATAAGCCATCGCGTATCCGGACGCTATATCGGGGTTCGAGACACCGGTTATGTCCTGATAAGCCTGCTGCGCCGCACCAAGTCCCGGCGTGTTGGTCACAGCGCCGAAGAGCACACCTGTCATCGTTGCGATATCCACACCGCTCACCACATGGATGATATAAGCCGTCAGACAGCCTAAGAAGACAATGCCCATGGCTAACATGTTCAGACTCAAACCACCCTTGCCGAACGATGAGAAAAATCCCGGTCCCACTTGCAGACCGATGGAATACACAAACAAGATCAAACCCAAGTCCTTCGCGAACGACTCCACCAACGGATCCAACGTCATGCCAAAATGACTGCATGCAATCGCGCAGAACAAAATCCATGTAATACCAAGAGTTATACCCTTGATTTTTAACTTGGAACCTAAGAAAATACCCGCGGCTATCGCTATACACAACACGAAGATAGAGTGAGCTATTCCGGTCCCGAAAAACAAATTACTAAACCATTCCATTTACTTAATTCATAAAAAACGGCACAAAATTACAAAAAAATTTTGACATGTGCAAAAAAAGTTGTACCTTTGCACAAAATTTTTTACAAACCTTAAAAACAGATACTATTATGAACGTAACAATCAATGCCGTAAATTTTGAAATGGCAGACAAACTGGAGCAGTTTATCGAGAAGAAAATGAATCGCTTTGAGCGTCACCTCAATGCCGATGACAAAGTGGAGATCCGTATGTCGGTGGTTAAACCGCAAACGAATAACAACAAAGAAGTGAAAATCAAGATTGCAGGACTCTTTGCCGAGAAGACAGCAGACACCTTCGAGGAGGGTATCGACGCATGTCTCAGCGCGATGGAGTCGCAACTCGAGAAACGTAAAAATAACTAACATTCTAATGAGGACAGATTTGGCTGCTTGCAACCTCATTACAAAAAATGCTAAAAAACAATGCACTATTTATTTACATCAGAATCGGTGTCTGAAGGACACCCCGACAAAGTAAGCGACCAGATCTCGGACGCTATTTTGGATAACATGCTGGCACAGGATCCGCAGGCTCACGTAGCCTGCGAGACCCTTTGTACGACCGGTCAAGTCGTCATCGCCGGCGAAGTAAGTTGCAACGGATGGATTGATATCCAGCGCGTTGTACGCAAAACAATCGCAGAGATCGGTTACACCAAAGCCGAGTACAAATTTGAGGCGGAGAGTTGCGGTATTCTTACCGCGATTCATGCGCAGTCGCAGGACATCAACATGGGCGTCAGCCGCGCTACCGAAGAAGAACAGGGCGCCGGAGACCAAGGTATGATGTTCGGCTACGCAACCGACGAGACCGATAACTACATGCCTCTCACCTTGGATTTGGCACACACCTTAGTTTATACGCTCGCGCGCATACGCAAAGAAGGAAAACAGATGCTTTATCTCCGTCCGGACAGCAAATCGCAGGTGACTATCGAATATGACGAGCAAAACCACCCTGTCCGAATTGACACCATCGTCCTTTCTACCCAGCATGACGAAGGCGTAACGCCGCAGATGATCAAGAAAGACATCATCGAGATTCTCCTGCCGCGCGTGGCAACACGCGACTCGCGTTACTCGCATCTGCTCCATGAGTTCCTGGCGGACCCCAACGCCAAACTGTTAGTGAACCCCACCGGCAATTTCGTGATCGGTGGTCCTCACGGCGACACGGGTCTCACCGGACGTAAGATCATCGTGGACACATATGGCGGACGCGGCGCACATGGTGGTGGTGCTTTCTCCGGAAAAGACCCGTCGAAAGTGGATCGCTCGGCGGCATATGCTGCACGTTGGATCGCCAAAAACCTGGTGGCAGCAGGCGTAGCGCACGAAGCACTCGTGCAAGTGTCATATGCCATCGGTGTAGCAGAACCTGTCTCTATTTACGTCAACACATACGGCACCGCGCAAGTGCAGAAAAGCGATGCTGAAATCGCACAAATCGTTGCGAATCTCTTTGACTTACGCCCTGCGGCTATTATTCGCGCCCTCAAACTGACACAACCAATGTACGAAGAAACAGCCAAATACGGACATGTGGGACGTACCAACGAAGTAGTCACCAAGTCGTTTATTGATGCAGACGGAAACACCTATACACGCGAAGTAGAATTATTCACATGGGAGAAACTCAACCGAATAGAAGACGTCAAAGCCGCGTTTGGCTTGTAATAGCTATCGTGCTGGTAGCCGTGGCTGTCGATCAGGCTATCAAACTCTATATCGCGACACATTTTGCTTTGGGCGAGAGCCATGAGGTTACCTCATGGTTCTGGCTCTGTTTTGTGGAGAATAACGGTATGGCGTTTGGTATCGAGTGGTTTTCCAAATTAGCTCTCACGCTTTTCCGGCTTTTGGCTGTCGGCCTGCTCGGATGGTACACACACACGCTCATTCAGAAACCCGAAACGCCCACCGGCTACATCGCTACGATCGCTTTCATCATTGCCGGAGCGTTAGGAAACATCATTGATTGCGTCTTTTATGGCAAACTCTTCGGCTATGCCGGATGGTTCTATGGACGTGTGGTGGATATGTTCTATTTCCCGCTCATCCATAATTCCGCCGGAGAAGTGCTTTTCTTCCGTCCGGTCTTCAATTTCGCCGACTCCTGCATCACCTGCGCCGTTGCGGCGATCCTCCTTTTCTACCTCAAGGAACTCAACCAATCAATGAAGGACTAAAAATATCAAATTTCAAATCTCAAATATCAAATCACAAATAGCATTATTGCTCCTCTCAGCAATAATGCTCGTTTCCTGCCGTCCGAAGGGTATTCTTCACTCTTGGGAGATGAGGCGAGTAATGGTGGATTTGCATAAGACCGATGCGATCCTCCAACTCAACGGTATGGCGTACGGACATGAGGAAGAGAAAGCGATCTATTACTCCATCGTCCTTTCCAAACATGGTATTACGCAGGCGCAGTTTGACTCATCGTTGGTGTGGTACACGGCTCACCCGCAGCTCTTCGATAAGATTTATCCGCGCGTGCTCAATGATCTCAAAGCCGAGGAGGATCAGTTCATCGCCATGCACGAAGCCGAACTGAATGCTCTACCAGCCCCCATTGAGGAGACAGCTCCCGAACTCCAGACGCCGACTTTCACACCCGCGCAGTTGGACAGTGTCTTGTGGATAATAAGAAACGGATACCCCTCCTCTTGGAATATCCGTCCTGACGCACAAACGCCTCACATTCCTTTCCTGCCCGAATAAGTCATTTTTATAACACCTAAAAACTCTCTCGCAGACTGTATAAAATCATGCTGCCCCCGTAAATTTTTATGAGCGAAATACCGCATTCACAAAATATATTACATAACCTTGTCCGGGGGAGCAATCAATGCATAATCTTGAAAATCAGCTCCTTCCATAAATCCGCATCTTTAGCGGAGGGATTATTGATACCCTTGGAGCGCGCATCTATCTCACGCAAATAGCCGATAATAAGAAATGTCTTTCCTGCCGGATAACGTCGTGCAGCAGTTTGATAATCCTTTACGAAATAAGGGTTGATACCTAACTCTTTCGCTACTACACCCTGGCTCTTATCCGGCATATAATGGTACATCAGCAGATTGCTGAAGAACGTGAACAACGGTGCGATCTCACGAATGATCACATGCTCTTTCGTGCTGGCGAAATACTGCGTGATCCTATTGGCACGAGCTACATCACCGCGAATGATAGCAGCCTGTAACTCCATGATATTGAAATCTTTCGACACGCCGATGTTCCTTTCCACCAACGCGGCATCGATGGTATTTACCCCTTCCGGCCGTCCGGCTATCAATTTCTCAAGTGCCCCCACGATAGCGGACAGATCCGTTCCTAAATGGTCTGCTAAGATAGGCGCTACACGCGGATCGATATTCACTGCCGAACCCCTACCCTCTGCCGCGGACTGTCTGTTGAAATCGGCAATATAGGTATTGATCCACCGCTCCACTTCATAGTCTCGCAACTTGTCGCTTTGCAACCATGCCACATGAGTACTCTCCGCTGCTTTTTTCCATACACCGGTGCGTTTATCCGGCTTGCCGTTATAGCAAAGAACCAACACCGTCTGGGGCATAATATTATCCAGATACGCATTCAGTGCTTCCCATTTCTTGACAGCCTGCGCCTCCCGAACGATCACCACTTTCTTTCCACCCATCATCGCAAAACCGCGTGCTGCCCCGATCACTGAAGCTATATCTGCTCCCTGCAAATCGCGGCCATAGACGATCTGCTGGTCAAACTCACGCGCCATGTCATCCAAGGCATTCGCAGCGATATACTCAAAGACGCGATCCGTGTAATACGGCTCTTCGCCGCACAACACATAGATCGGAGCATATTCCCCCGCGCGCAAAGCACGCATTATATCGTCATACTTCTTTACCATCACGCACTGTGTGTTTTTCTCGTTACAATAGATCGCATCGTCAGGAAGAAATACTTGATATCCGTCCTTATCGGATGCTCCAGATACTCGGTCAGATACTTGTCCTCGCTTGCAAATAGTTCATCAAACGTGTCCGGGTGATCAATATAGAACGGTGGTATCAAGCCCGGCTTACACATGGTGCGCTTATCTTGCAGCCACTGCGGATAAGTGTCAAACATCGTTCTGCTCAACGGACGAACACCCACTAACTTCACATCTCCTTTGATCCAGTTGATCAACATCGGCAACTCGTCTAACCAGTACTTGCGCAGGAACTTACCCCAGTTCGTGATCCGCCAATCGTCATTCGACTTATCGGATATATCCATGCCTCCGCGGGCATCGAACACGTATTTCTGGATATACTCGGCATAAGGGTGCATTGTACGGAACTTGTAGAAATACTTGATCTCCTTGTTCTTGCACACACGCGGAAGTTTAATCATCGGGCCATAAACCTTGAATTGTTCTTGCGGATAGGGCTGCGATTTGCGATGCGCGAACACATACTCAATATGTCCCATCGGCACAATCTCATCTACTTCAAATCCGCAGTAATACAACCGTCCTAACACCTCCGTCTTACTCAGCATACGCTTCCTTCCTTTCGTCACATCGTAGTATAGCCTGCTGACCAACATCAACCTTGGCAACACACGCTTGCGGAAGAAATACAGCGAATAAGCAAACCAGCGGATAACAGGCGGATAGGACTGCAAGAACTTCTGCTTCATGTACTCCTGCGGACGGTAACAGCACACGTACCGGCCATCATCCGGCAGTTTTTGATTGACAATACAGAACCGCCTGTTAATGCCTTTGGCATCATTGAGCAGGGTCAAATCGACCAATGTTTTATACTGATAATCAGGTATTTGCAGGAAAGCGAAACGATTTCTGTCGCAGATAGACTTGGTCTGCCTGTTGTTCAACTGCGCCTTTTCCAATAGCATCTGATAATCCTCTTCCGTTGTTACGCTCAGCACAGACTGATGGATAGACTCAATCGACTCTGCACTACGTATCTCATCGGGACGTTTTACTTGGGCGTTCTGGCGTTGTTCGGGTTGCATTACCGGCACGGTCATGTTCGTCGCGTACTTCCAATAATGCTCCATTAACACCACTACCGTTTCGATAGCGCCGACAACCAGAATTGTCCACATTGCCACATTAGGAGACAAGCCCCAAGGTAACTTCGGCAGAATCCACCAACATAAACCGATCAGTATGCCGGCATTGACCAGCAGAGCTAACCATGCCTGCCAAAACCAAGTCTCTTTGTAGGATCGATACACCTGCGTCAAGAAACCGATGCCGATCCACAGCACCGTCAACACGCCGAACATCGCCCAATAAGCCCCCATTTGGCTCTTATCGGCAGCCCAACGCCATAACATGCAGGCGAATATCGCAATGATCCACACCACAATATCTATACCTACTCGTCTATACCATCCTTCTCGTATCATTCTTTATTTATTGGAGTTAACATTTTCATTTACGTATTTTTTCGCGCCAATTTCGTGGGTATTTCGCGGGTTTTTCGCGGGTCTTTCGGGATCTCACTTTAAAATTTCTCAACTTCATCGGTATTATGTGCTGGTTTTGTCCTAATTAAATGCTACTTATGTCCTATTACCGATTCGTTCTTTCAACTTTCCACTAGGAGACTTCTTTCAACTTTCAACTATCAACTCTCAACTTTTTCCTTCACGCACTCGGCGATGAAAGCAGCAATCTGTTTCGGTTCGAGACCGGCTACATTGAGCACGAGATCATAGTTCCGTGCATCATAGCGGCTCTTACCGCTGAACGTATGCGTGAAGTTCTCACGCGCCTCATCCACCTTATCAATCAGCAGATCCGCACTACCCTCGTTGATATTCAGTCTTCGCGCCACTTTGTCGCGACGGAATGCACGGTCGGCGATTAGGAACACCTTGAACGCATTGGGGTTATCGCGGAAAATATGGAAACCCGTACGGCCCAGAATCACGCACGACTCTTTCTCTGCCAGCGAACGAACGATAAACTCCTCATCGTTGTACAAGTCCTGCGAAACCGTCTCAAACCACCAGCTTTTCTTCATGCCCTTCACTTTGTCGATATCTTCCTGAGTCATATTATACCTTTCCTCGAGCTGTTTCAACAATCCCTTGTCGTACAACTCGACACCTAACAATTGCGATAACTCGACAGCAATCTGCCGTCCGCCGACTCCAAACTCTCGTCCTATAGTTACTACAAATTTCTTATCCATAGTATAAATTTGTTTTGCGGTGCAAAATTACAAAAAAATTCCCACATACGCAAGCATATGCAGGAAAATCTTCAAAATTTAATCGTATTGCAGCATAAATACGGCTTTTCGAGCCTTTCACCCTTGCGTTTCCGAGAGCAAAAGTTTCAAATCCGAAAGGGTCAGCGCATGTGTCGTGTTCTGGTCATGAAGCAGCGCGTCCGCCAAATCGCGTTTGGTCTTGTGTAACCGCAGGACCTTCTCCTCTATTGTGTCCGCTGCTATCAGATGATACACCGTCACATTGCGTTTCTGCCCGATGCGGTATGCACGGTCTGTGGCTTGTTGTTCAATAGCAGGATTCCACCACGGATCCAAATGCAACACATAATTGGCTCCGGTCAAGTTCAGACCAAGTCCTCCTGCCTTCAGCGAGATAAAGAACACCTGCGCTTCTCCGCGTTGGAAAGCCTCGACCATCTCTTTGCGCTTGACCAAAGACGTCGATCCGTCCAAATAGAAAGTTGTGATCTCCTTGCCGACAGCTTGTTGCGCCATGTGCAGGAAAGAGGTGAACTGCGAGAACACCAACACCCTATTTCCACCGGTCACAATCTGTGAAATCAACTCCGTAAAATCCGCCAATTTACTGCCGCCGTTATTCGCCACGGTAGTTCCGTTCGGCACTAAATCCAGCGAACAAGCCGCCTGTCTGAGCCGCGTGATAGAAGCCAGGACGTTCATATCCACTTTCTCAGCCTGATCGACCATCTGCTGCGCCTCAATACGCAACGCCTCATACGCAATGCGCTCGTCGGCACTCAACTCTATCCTTCGAATAATCTCTGTCTTCTCCGGCAGTTCATCAATCACTTCCGCCTTCGTGCGCCTGAGCAAAAACGGCTGTAACATTCTCCGTAGCAAGGCCTGACGCTGTTTGTTGTGCTCCGCCTCTATCGGCATGATAAAATCATGCGAGAACGTTTCAAATGAGCCGAGCAACCCCGGATTGATAAACTGGAATAAGTTCCACAGCTCCGACAAATAGTTCTGCAGCGGTGTTCCGGTCAAAGCAATCCGCATTTCGGCTTTCAGGCTCATCGCAGCCTGCGACATTTTCGTGGCTCTGTTCTTGATCGTGTGCGCCTCGTCCAGACATACCACATTCCACGCCTTGCCTGCCAACATCTCCGCCTCGCGCACCAACAAACCGTACGTCATTAGCACCACATCGTAATTCCCTACCTTTTCAATCAGTTGCGCACGATCATCCGCTTCATTGAACACATGCACATTGAGCGTCGGAGCAAAGCGCAGGATCTCATTCTGCCAGTTATACACCACCGACGCAGGAGCTACCACCAGCGATGCGCCTTTCTTCGCACGCGCCAACAGCACCGCGATCGTCTGCACCGTCTTACCAAGACCCATATCATCCGCCAGACATGCCCCTGCTCCCCATTCTGCAAGCCGCATCATCCATCGGTAACCGTCCTCCTGATACGCACGCAACGTAGCCTGCAATTCCTTCGGCACCTCGATCGTCATCTGCGCCGCACGGTCAATCTTCTCCAGCAGCGTCTTAACTCCCTTGTCCTCACGCAGAATCGTCTGCGGATTAGCCATCAACTCACCCAATAACCCTATCTCGTACCGCGGAATAACAACGCTGTTCTTGCGTACCTGCGCGAGTTGCTGCACAGACGATAACTGTTTGGCGAGCCGCTCGTTCAATGCCAGAAACTCCGTATCATTGAGCCGCACGAACCGCTTACCGACCATATTCGCCTGCATCAATTTCAGCAGTTCCGCCGCCGAGAGTATCGTCTTTTCATCCAACTGCAACTCACCCTCTACCTCAAACCAGTTCTGCTTCGTCCGCAGCCCCATTGAATAAGTCTCCTCATTCGCTGCCTGTTTGATGCTCACCTTCGCTCCCTCAAGCCATTCTATCGCGAAAACCTCCTCATTTTCAGCCTGATGCGCCGCCACAAACTCCATCAACCGCAGCACATCCTCGATCTCAATCGTCTGCGTCTCATTCGCTAACAGGATATTCAGTTCGCTCTCCGCAAAATCACTAAGTATCTGCAAACGAACCGTTTCCGTCTCGATATCTCGTTCTACTTGATACCGAACTCCCTCTTTCTCATCAAAAATAACCGTCTTGCCCTCTCCCGGAAAGAACCGCAACTTGCCTCCTCTGAGCGGCTGTACGCTGCAACTCATCTCAAAACTGCCATGACGCGGCGCCAGACGCAGCACGATCGTTGCCTCTCCTCGCACATGTTCCAGAGTCGAACCGCCTTCAATCAAATCCGAATGAACCTCTATCCGACTGCTCACAGCCGTGATAAACTCCTTCAGTTTCGCCTCTCCTGCCACAGGAATAGGTCCTAATTTCAGCAATGCGCTGTATGCTTTCTGCTCATACTCAGACAGCTCGATCACCACAAAACTCGTCTCGCTCTCTTTCACGACCCACGGCGATGTCAGCGAATAGACATATTTGCCCATTTTGACATTCGACGACAAGACCAACGCATCCCCTTGCCGTTCGATACTGAGGTACGCATGCTCTTTACGAACCGACACCGGTACAAATTCGCTAATCCTCTTTTGCAACAACACCTTGTCCGTGTCCGCCAAGAACGGCAGATAATCCTCTTTCCTGCCCCAATTAGGGCGGTAGTAGTATTTGGTATGCCCCACGGTCTTGCGTAAGCGTTCGAAAATCTGCCGGTCGCAATCGTCCATAAAATCGTACCCTGTCGTGAAATACGTCTGCGCCGACACATTATACGGCAGACTCCAACTGCCGTCGATGCAGAGTTTTTGCTTCCTCGGAATAATCGAATAGTCATCGCCGTACTTCTCCATCACATACACTAACCGCTGCTGAATCTTCGTCTTTTTCTTTCCCTTCTTACCCTTTGTCTCCTCCTCATCATTCCCGTTCGCCGCTCGCATCAATCCCTCCAGCACCATCTCCCAGCGATTCGTCTCCTCACTCTTAACTTCTCTCAACTCTTCACTCTTATCTCTCAACTTTATATTCTCCGCCTTTTGTTTGAGATCCGCAACGATATCTTCCACTTCTGCCTTGTGCGCTGCCTTCTTTCTCACGTCCCTCAGATAATACAGCACCGCCACTTCATGCTTGCAAAACTCACCATAATCGTAAGGACATGAACAACGATGAGACCCTATCGTCCCATCGTCATCAATCTCCATTCGCACGCGATAGTTCTCGCTCCCCAATACCTCAGCCGTTACTTCTCCGTCTTCCTCTGTACATTCCGTCACCGCCCCCGAGCGGTAATATCTCCTTCCCCGCTGCACTATCACCGACTCTACCTCATGCTCAAAATTATCTATCCTCACTGCCATGTTTTGAATTCTTTAATTGCTAATTTTGAATTATTAATTTAAGTTTCCCTGTTGTTTTTTGTAAATCAAAAACGCGGCGGTACGACCTTGCGGTCTAATGCTTATCGGCTCTTGGTCTCAAGTGAATAAATTCCCTTGCGCCCAATATCCAATAAT
>CAMNCW010000019.1 GCA_946534715.1 uncultured Bacteroidales bacterium
GAGAACTCTGACCCCAAGACCTGCGAGCATATCATTGAACTGTTAGAGCAGTTGGTCAAAGAGTACGAGGCCAAGAAATAAATGAAAAAACTGATGGTCATAGCCTTTTGTCTCATAGCGAGCATCAACATGTTCGCGCAAGAGACCGACACCACCGCCAAGGAGGTGTCTTCTGCTGTGACCGTAACCCGTGTCTATCCCTGGATGTACGCCACCGCGGATCTGCGCCCGGGCATGCCGGCGCCAACGATCCAATGGATGAGCCGTTACAAAACCGACCGGGGAATCTTCGGCGGCGCTGCCGGTAACACACGTATCTACTGCGACATTACTATGCCGACACTTACGAGCGAGTGTCTGGTGGATGTGGGAGCCGCCATGTCCCGTATGGGAGGTTTGATAGGATCGTGTACACGGTGGTTCACCATGTTCGACCCTAACGCCTGTCCTACCGACGAACTGTTCGGATCTGCTAAAGCCAATACGGCAATTATGCTGACGATGAGAACGTATTTTTAAGATATGAAAAACTGTTGGAAAAACATTGTAATGATGAGTCTGCTCTGCATCGGCATCTTGCAGAGCCGTGCTGAGGAGTTTCCGCCATCAGTGGAAGTGCACGACGACGGATCCGTTACTTTCCGTTACTGCGGCGAAGCAAAAAAAGTGAAACTGCAAGCCGACTTTCTCTATGTGGGCGAGAAAAGCAGCGACTACACCGATCACACCAAACGGCTGAAGATGGAGAAAGACAGCACAGGCTGTTTCTCCGTCACCACCAAACCCATTGACCCGGAGACCTATACCTATTGTTTCCGTATTGACGGTCATCGTCGTCCTGACCCTTGCAACCCTGACTCAGCCTGGCAAAAGTTGCATGTATGGTCTGTCTTTACCGTGGGAGGAACACCCAAAACTGACCTCTATCTGCAACCCAAACGGCAGGGACATGTGGATAAGAAACTATGGTATAGTTCGGGCGAAAAGAAAGAGCGCCGTGTGGATATTTACGTGCCGGCGGATTATGATCCGGCCGGTCAACCGATGGATGCACTATACCTGTTGCACGGCATCAACGGTTATGAGGGTTCCTGGATCGAACGAGGCAGAGCTATTCAGATCTTGGAGAACATGGTGGCACAAGGACGGTGCAAACCGATGCTCATCGTCATGCCCGATATCAATTTCGGCGCACATGCCGACGAACCCAGCTTGCACACCATGTGGAGCAGCGTCATTCATTACCCGCGCCAACGCCGGGCACGCTATGTCGAAGATGCACTCATCGAACTGGTACAACATATTGACACCACCTATAACGTCACCGGACGCAATGCGTTTGCCGGCTTGAGCGACGGAGCACGTGTGGCAATGAACATGGCGCAATGGTTGCCGACTGAGGTATATGCAGTGGGGCTCTTCACGCCTATAGTTCCCAAAAGCCAGACGCCCAAAGACTCCACCGCCATGCACTGTCAGCTGAACGGATGTACCTATTATTCGCTTACCGTGGGAAAGACCGATTTGTTCTATAAACGCGGTCTCAAAATCCACCAGCGTCTTCTGGAAGCCGATATACAGCATAGTTACACCGAGATCGACTGCGGGCACTATTGGCGCACTTGGCGTGAATGTCTCATCAATTTTCTGGACGAAATAGCAGATTTACAACAATGACACAGGTTTTACCTTATATACTGATTGTGGCGGTGATCATCTTCGGATTCTGGATGATCCAGCACTCGCAGTTCCGTAACGAAGAGAAAAAACGACAGTTCGAACTCAAACGCGAATCACAGAAGTCTATCTCCCCTATCCGTTTGCGGGCGTATGAGCGTCTGGCGTTGCTCTTGGAGCGCACAAAGCCGGAGCACATGCTCATGGAATTGCGTGCCAAAGAGCCGGACGCACTAAGTACGTGGTCAGTAACGCAAGTACAGCAATACCTGTTACAAACCGTTCGTGCCGAATACGAACATAACCAAAGCCAGCAGATTTATGTCTCCGACGAGGTGTGGGATTTGGTTATCAACGCTCGCGACCAGATGGCGGCGTTTATCATCGCCATGGGCACACAGTTGCCCAGAAATGCAACCGCACAGATCTACGCCACTACCCTTATGACCGCTTATGCCTCCAACGGAGAGACACCCGGCGACAAAGCTTTGGACGCACTCAAAGCCGAAGCAAAAGAGATCATGTAAAAACATCCGCTATGCCCTGTTGGGGAAATTCCGATGAAGATGAAACGTATCATCATATTAGCCGCTTGCATCTCCCTCTCCCTTGTCGGACGAGCCGGAGAGGTTTTTATACATGATACGGTAAGCATCTACAACGGTACAATCCTCAAACTCGACATCGCATCGCCTGTCATCACACCGGCAGTGTATAAATGGAAGATGCAACACTATGAGATAGGGGCTAACGTGCGGCTTAAAGACCGTTTCTTCCCCACCGCCGAATTAGGTTATGCCGGCGGTCAGACCAACAGCGGAGACAGCGTTTCATACAAAGGCGATGGAGGATTTATCCGTCTCGGCGTGGATATCAACCCCTTGAAGAAACATCCCGAAAGCCCGCACGCATTGTTGGTGGGAGTGCGAATCGGTACCGCTGTGCAAGGCTTCAAACATCAACTCAAAACAAGTGCAAAACCATATTCCGTAGCCGCAGACTGCTGGGGAGAAGTGGTATTCGGATGTCAGGTGCACGTAATCGCAGGTTTTTACATGGGGTGGATAGGGCGACTGAAATTCCTCTTCACGCGCGAACTGGAAGGTACACCGGCGCAACAGATGAATGCCATATACATCCCCGGCTACGGAAACAGAGGAAACATGAGCTGGGGCATCAACTACCACCTCGGGTACAAATTCTAAAATTGAAAATCGAATAAATATATATCATTATGAACACAACACAAGTTATGAATCGTGCAGCGGATAACATCCGCATTTTAGCCGCAGCAGCAGTAGAGAAAGCAAAAAGTGGTCACCCAGGAGGAGCTATGGGAGGAGCGGACTTCATCAATGTCCTCTTCAGCGAGTTCCTCGAATACGACCCGGACAATGCCGCGTGGGAAGCGCGTGACCGTTTCTTCCTCGACCCGGGGCACATGGCTCCTATGCTCTACGGACAACTCTGTCTGGCTGGTAAGTTTACTCTTGATGATCTTAAGAATCTCCGTCAATGGGGTTCGGTTACACCCGGACACCCCGAGCGCGAAATCGGGCGAATGATCGAGAACACGTCCGGTCCGCTTGGTCAGGGACACACGTTTGCTGTGGGAGCAGCGATCGCTGCGAAATGGTTCAATACCCGTTACGGAGAAATCCACAACCCGACCATCTATGCCTTTATCTCCGATGGCGGCGTGCAGGAAGAGATCTCGCAAGGCGCAGGACGTCTCGCAGGACACCTCGGGCTCGACAACCTCGTTATGTTCTATGATAGTAACACCATCCAACTCTCCACGGGTTGCAGCGAAGTGACGAGTGAAGATGTAGCCGCCAAATACAAAGCGTGGGGTTGGTATGTACAAGAAATCCCGGGCAACGACCCCGACGCGATTCGCGAAGCGCTCATCAAAGCGAAAGCACACAAAGGCGAACCGTCGCTCATCATCGGTCATACCACGATGGGTAAAGGTTGCGTGACCGCGGAAGGTGCTAATTGGGAGGGCAAATGTTCGACCCACGGTGCGCCGCTCTCCAAAGCCGGTGCATCCTTCGAGAAGACCATCGAACACCTTGGAGGCAACCCCGAAGACCCGTTCCGGATCTTCCCGGAAGTGAAGAAACTGTATGATGACCGCGCGGCGGAACTGCGTGAACTGTGCAACAAGAAATACGAGGAATACTACGAGTGGAAACAAGCGAACCCGCTCGCAGCCAACGAATACGAGACCTTTATGTCCGGCGAGACGCCCTGCATCGACTGGTCTCTCATCCGGCAAAAAGCCGGAGCGGCTACCCGCAACGCAAGCGGTGTGGTACTCTCCTTCCTTGCAGAGAACGTGGGCAACATGATTGTTTCGTCCGCAGACCTCTCCAACTCCGATAAGACAGACGGATTCCTCAAGAAAACGCACGCACTCAAGAAAGGCGATTTCTCTGGACAATTCCTCCAAGCAGGTGTGTCCGAACTCACCATGGCGTGCGTCATGATCGGTATGGCGCTCCACGGCGGTATCATCCCTGCCTGCGGTACGTTCTTTGTATTCAGCGATTACATGAAACCCGCGGTTCGTATGGCGGCTCTTATGGAACTTCCTGTTAAGTTCATCTGGAGCCACGACGCCTTCCGTGTCGGTGAAGATGGTCCGACTCACGAGCCGGTAGAGCAAGAAGCACAAATCCGCCTCATGGAGAAACTCCATAACCACAGCGGTAAACCCTCTATGCTTGTCCTCCGTCCTGCGGACGCCGAGGAGACTACCCTCGCATGGCGTTGCGCTATCGAGAACACAGCTACTCCAACCGCGCTCATTCTCAGCCGTCAGGACATTGCTCCTGTTCCCAACGTCAACCTCGAAGGCTTCCGCAAAGGTGCGTATATCGTGAGCCAAGACGAGAACCCGCAAGTTGTATTGCTGGCTTCAGGATCTGAAGTTTCGACCCTGCTTGCCGGAGCCGAACTGCTCCGTGCAGAAGGAATCCGCCTCCAAATAGTAAGCGTACCGTCGGAAGGTCTCTTCCGTGAGCAACCCAAAGAGTACCAAGACGCCGTCTTGCCGAAAGGCATTAAGCGTTTCGGTATGACCGCAGGCCTGCCGTGCACCCTCGAAGGTCTCGTTGGTGAGAATGGCACTATCTGGGGACTCAACTCCTTCGGTTTCTCCGCTCCTTACAAGGTCCTTGACGAGAAACTCGGCTTCACCGCCCAGAATGTCTATGACCAAGTAAAGAAGTTGCTGTAAAGGTAACAAAACGGTAACAAATTGTAACCAGTTGAAATTACCCGAACAAGTTCAGGATTTTTATGGCAAAAACAAACGACATAGAGAATCGGTATATTCCGGAGTTTGAAAAGTATCTTCGAACTCCGGAACCCTCTGTGCGTGAACGTGCAGATTATTGGCGTACAGCTATCGGTCTGCAAGCTGTTGACCAACTGACCGTTTCAGACTTCCTCAAGCAAACAGCCCAAGAACATATTGAGGGACAGATTAGTGCTGACGAAGCGGAAAAAAAGATCAAAGCATACTACCAAGCCAAAGAAATCCGTTTACCCGACGATGATGAGAAAGAAGAGGCAGATAAAGTCTCTATGAACATCATCAAGTTGCTTAGCGAACAGTCGTTTACTTTCAGCGTGGCAGGTTTTGCTTCTATCCATCGGCAGATATTCAAAGGGGTATTCAAACACGCAGGGCAGTTCCGTGACTACGACATTACAAAAAAAGAATGGGTATTGGACGGTGATACGGTGCTCTATGCCAGTTGTACGCAATTACAAGCAACGCTGGAATACGATTTGGCGCAAGAGAAACAGTTTGATTACACCAACCTTGCTCTCCTGGATGCTATTCGTCATATTGCTGATTTTGTGGCAAATATATGGCAAATACATCCTTTCCGTGAGGGCAATACACGTACAACGGCTATCTTTACCATCAAATACCTGCGCTCTATTGGTTTCAAAAAAATCAACAATGATCTGTTTGAACAACATTCTTGGTATTTCCGCAATGCCCTTGTGCGCGCAAACTATAAGAATGTAACGAAGGCGGTTAATCCAGACAACTCATTCCTTGTTGCTTTCTTCCGTAATTTGTTGTTGAACGAACAAACACCTTTGCATAATAGGGATTTGCACATCTCTCTTGCAGGCAATCAAAGTGCAATTCAAAGTGCAAATGCTGCACTTTCAAAGAGCAATAATTGCACTTTGGAGGAAATAGCCACACTACAAATCATTCAACGTAATCCGCGCGTAACGCAGAAACAAATTGCAGCAGAAATAGGCAAATCAGAGCGAACCATTAAAACGATTACCGTCAACTTAACGCAAAAAGGGTTAATAGTCCGCCGTAACGGCAAACGTGATGGTTATTGGGAGATACTAATATAGAAGCAAAAAAAGAATACTAAAATATTTGTAAATCGTAAATTATATTATATGGAATACAACTTTAGTGACATTGAGAAAAAGTGGCAAAAGGCGTGGGAGGAGAACGGCGTTTATACCGTTTCCAATGAGTCCGATAAGCCGCACTACTATGTGTTGGACATGTTCCCTTATCCTTCGGGGGCGGGATTGCATGTCGGTCACCCATTAGGCTATATTGCCAGCGATATTTACAGCCGTTACAAACGGTTGAAGGGCTTTAACGTGTTGCACCCGATGGGTTTTGACAGCTACGGTCTGCCGGCGGAACAGTACGCTATTCAGACAGGTCAACACCCCGAGAAAACGACGTTCGAGAACATCGACCGCTATATTTCGCAGCTCAAGAAAATCGGTTTCTGCTACGACTGGAACCGCGAGGTGCGCACCTGCGATCCGAAGTTCTACAAGTGGACCCAATGGGCGTTTGTGCAGATGTTCAACAGCTATTTCGACCCGAAGACGCAGAAAGCACAGCCGATTAGCAAACTCATCGCTGAGTTCGAGGCGAATGACCCGAAATGGGCGACCATGACCGAGAAGGAGCAGCAGGAGAAACTGATGAACTATCGTATCGCTTATCTCGCCGACACGAAAGTGAACTGGTGTCCGAAACTTGGAACGGTACTTGCCAATGATGAGGTGAGCGAGGGTTTGAGCGTCCGCGGCGGTTATCCGGTAGAGCAACGTGTGATGAGGCAGTGGTGTCTGCGCGTAAGCGCTTATGCAGGTCGTCTGTTGGAGGGCTTGGATAGAATCGATTGGACAGAGAGTTTGAAAGAGACGCAACGTAACTGGATCGGTCGCTCTGAAGGAGCAGAGATGCAGTTTACCGTGAAAGGGCAAGACGCGCCGTTCACCATCTTCACCACACGTGCGGATACGGTCTTTGGCGTGACATTTATGGTTCTTGCGCCGGAGAGCGAGTACGTCAGCCGCGTGGTAACACCGGAACAGAAAGCGGAAGTGGACGCTTATCTGGCACGTTGCAAGAACCGCACGGAGCGTGAGCGTATTGCGGACCGCAAAGTGACGGGCGTCTTCACCGGCTCGTACGCCATTAACCCGCTGACACAGGGCGAGATCCCTATTTATATTTCCGACTACGTGCTCGCGGGCTACGGAACAGGCGCTATCATGGCGGTTCCGGCGCACGACAGCCGTGACTACGCGTTTGCGAAACATTTCAACCTGCCGATCATTCCGCTGATCGAAGGCGCGGATGTTTCCGAGGAGTCGTTCGACGCCAAAGAAGGCAAGATGATCAACTCCGGTTTCCTCAACGGCATGGAAGTTAAGGACGCCATTCAGGCAATGAAGGAATATATTACGAACACCGGCATCGGTCGCGTGAAAGTCAATTATCGTCTCCGCGACGCTATTTTCAGCCGTCAGCGTTATTGGGGCGAACCGTTCCCGGTTTATTACAAGGACGGCATGCCTTATACCTTGCCGGAAGACAAGTTACCGTTGGAGTTGCCGGAGGTGAAAGACTTCAAGCCGACCGCCGATGGTCGTCCGCCGTTGGGCAATGCGGAGAATTGGGAGTACGAAGGTCATCCGCTGGAGCTCTGTACGATGCCGGGCTTTGCCGGTTCGTCCGCTTATTATCTCCGCTACATGGATCCGCATAATGACGAGGCGTTGGTGGGCAAACAAGCCAACGACTATTGGCGTCAGGTGGATCTGTATCTGGGCGGTTCGGAGCACGCGACAGGACACTTAATCTACAGCCGTTTCTGGAATAAATTCCTCTACGACCTCGGCTATGTATGCGAAGACGAGCCGTTCAAGAAACTCATCAACCAGGGCATGATTCAGGGCCGTTCGAACTTCGTCTATCGTTACATCGGCGAAGGTGCGACAGGTAACCTCTATATCAGTTACAACCTCATCGAGAACCCCGAATACAAGGACAAAGTGCAACCGATTCACGTGAACGTGAATATCGTCAATAATGATGTGCTCGACATCAACGCTTTCCGTGCATGGATGCCGGAGTTCAAGAACGCCGAGTTCGTCTTTGCGGATGGTACGTCGTCCGAGCTCACAGGCTACACTGCCGGCGCAAAGCAGTATATCTGCGGCTGGGCGGTAGAGAAGATGAGTAAGTCCATGTTCAATGTGGTCAATCCCGATGACGTCATCGCGAAGTTCGGAGCCGACACGTTGCGTCTGTATGAGATGTTCCTCGGCCCGTTGGAGATGTCCAAACCTTGGGATACGAACGGTATCGACGGCGTGCATCGTTTCCTCAAACGCCTCTGGAACATGTACGAGACAATCACCGACGAAGAACCTACGAAAGAAGAACTCAAGAGCCTGCACAAGCTCATTAAGAAGATCACGTGGGATATTGAGAACTTCTCGTTCAATACTTCCATCCCTGCCTTCATGATCGCGCAGAACGAACTCTCCGCACTCAAATGCAACAAGCGTGCGATCCTTGAACCGATTGCTATCCTTCTTGCCCCGTACGCTCCGCACATCGCAGAGGAAGCATGGCATCGTTGCGGCAATGAGTCGTTTGTTGTAAATGCCGAATGGCCCGTTTGCAACGAGGCGTACCTCGTAGAGGACAGCCAGAAGTACCCGGTTCAGTTCAACGGCAAAGTGCGTTTCACCTTCGAGTGCCCGAAAGACACGCCGAAAGAGGAGGTGGAGAAACTCGTCCTTGCGCACGAAGATACCGCTAAGTACCTTGCCGGCAACGCGGTGAAGAAAATCATCGTTGTGCCGGGGCGAATTGTCAATATTGTGATGTAACCGCCACACTATGGCAAAGAAGAAGGACATAGAGAAAGTTGAGTCCGCTCCATTGCAACCTTTGGAGAATATCGAAAACCTCATCCAAGTCATTCGCGGCAAGCAGGTAATACTTGACCGCGACTTGGCGAGGTTGTATGGTGTGGAGACAAAGCGTCTCAATCAACAAGTACAGCGTAATATTGAGCGTTTTCCTGCGGACTTCATGTTCCAACTCTCTAAAGAGGAGTTTGAAAATTGGAAATCACAATTTGCGATATCCAATAAGGATGAATTTTCAAGATCACAAATTGTGACCTTGAATGATGATTCCAAAGATTTGAGGTCACAATTTGCAACCTCAAACGTGAACTCAATCAATTTGACATCACAAATTGTGATCTCAAACGGTCGAGG
>CAMNCW010000020.1 GCA_946534715.1 uncultured Bacteroidales bacterium
GGTTGCGGATTCACGCCGCAGTACGAGGCACTGGAGAACCTCTATAAGAAATACAAGGACCAGGGGCTGGTCATTCTCGATTTCCCCTGCAACCAGTTCGGGCAGCAGGCTCCCGGCACGGAGGAAGAGATCGTTTCCTTCTGCCAGCTCAAATACAAAGTATCCTTCCCGCAATTTGCAAAGATTGAGGTGAACGGCGAGAACGAGAGCCCGGTATTTACGTATCTGAAGGAGAATGGTCCGGAGGAAAAATACGAAGGCTTTAAAGCCAAGGCTACCGCAACGATGCTCAAAGGCATCAGCAAGACCTTCAAGAAAGAGAATGATATCCGTTGGAATTTCACCAAGTTCCTTGTGGACCGCGAGGGTAATGTAGTCGGCCGTTTCGCTCCGACCACCAAGCCCGAGGACATCGAGGCAGAAATAGTAAAATATTTGTAGCTAAATCCGAAGGGGGGTGTGTTTCATAAACACACTCTCTTTTTTTCGTCCTCATTCAGTTTTTTTTGCATATATGCAATTTTTTTCGTACCTTTGCACCCGATTTCACACAAGAACATATACACAACAATGAAAATGTATCGACTGACACAACTGATTGTATGATATTCAGGGTCTAACATCAAATTCTATACTCACATGGTACACGATCTTTACATTCTGATGATCACAGCAGGCATCGTAGCCCTGCTGTTCAAGCTGCTCAAGCAGCCCGTTGTTTTAGGCTACATCGTAGCCGGAGTATTAGTCGGCCCGCATCTCTTCGGCGAGAAACTCGTCGAGATGGAGAATGTCGAAACCTGGGGCAATATCGGAGTCCTCTTCGTGCTCTTCTGTATCGGCTTGGAGTTCCGGCTCAAGAATCTCTTCGAGTCCGGCAAGGTCGCCCTCATCGGTGTCGCTACTATTGTCATCGGCATGCTGCTGTTGGGCTTCGGGGTCGGCAAATCCGCCGAACTGAACACCATGAACTCGCTTTTCCTCGCCGCCATGCTCTGCATGTCTTCTACCACGATTGTCATGAAAGCCGTGGACGAAGCAGGACTGTCCAAAGCACGTTTTGTCAAGGGTGCCACCTCTATTCTCATCTTCGAGGATATAGTGGCGGTTGTTCTCATGGTCTTGCTCTCCAGCGTCGCCGTCAAGAATAGTTTTGAGGGCTCCGTTCTGCTGGAGAAAGTAGGCGTGCTGGCGGTAACGCTTGTCGTCTGGTTCGTCGTCGGAATCCTGATTATCCCTACTCTCTTCCGGTGGGTGCGCCCCTATCTCAACGATGAGATTCTTATCGTCCTTTCGCTCGGCCTGTGCCTCGGAATGGTGCTGACTGCCGAAGAAGCGGGATTCAGTTCCGCACTCGGCGCGTTCGTCATGGGTATGATACTTGCCGAGACCAAAGAGGCGCACCGTATCGAACATCTCATGGCACCGCTCAAGAACGTCTTTGCCGCTATCTTCTTCGTCTCTGTCGGAATGATGATCAATCCTGCCTCGCTTGTAACCTACTGGCCTTCCATCCTCTATGTCGCGCTGGTTATTATCTTCGGTATGATTCTCTTCGGCACGCTCGGTTGCTGGTGGGGAGGCGAAACGCTCAAGGACGCTATGCAGACAGGCTTCGCGTTCGTCCAGATCGGCGAGTTCTCCTTCATCATCGCTGCGCTCGGCTCCAAACTGGGCGTCACGGATCCCGTCATCTATCCCATTATCGTCGCCGCTTCCGTGCTCACCACGTTCCTCACGCCTTATATCATGAAGGCGTCCGTGCCGTGCTATAACTTCATTTACAACCATGCCTCGCCGCACCTTAAAGCCAAGATTGATGCGCGCGAGAAACAAGTGGAAGAGGCGGAGAAAGCGGCCGCTGCAGCTACTCAAAATGAAGGATCGTCCTCTGCCGACAAGGTGCGCCATGCCGTGCGCAAAACAGTCGTCACCAAGCGCGTCGTCGATCTCTTCTTCCGGAACATGTCCGAGAATGACCAGCCGGCTGAACAACCTGAGAAATAAGAATCATTTTTGGACTGCTAATAGCCGTTCCTCAATGGAATGTTTCATAAAATGAACCCCAAAAGTTTTGTGTGCAACTTTTGGGGTTCACCTCATGTGGCGCTTTTTTTATGTTGATAAGCCATCTAAGACTTACCTATCGTCTGATTCTTATTTGAAAGTGTATTCACAGAATTCAGACGGGTTCTGAGGATTCTTGCTGTTGGAATGTTTGAGCGTTACCTTCAGGCCGGTGAGTTTGATGTCAGCTTTGTCATTGAGAGTTTGAGCAGAAATCGAAGCAGTCTCAAAAGCCGCTTTCATCTCTGCTTTAGCCTTCGTCTCCGTGGAATTGATCATAAATGTTTTTCCACCTTCTGTAACCGGCTTTGTTACCTTGCTAAGTTCATCGATAAACAGTTGCTCATAGGTGAGCTGATAGAGCATTGCGTCACCCGACTCAAGTGCGGATGCGTCATAACCCAGGTCGAAAATCTGGCTTTCTACCGTCTCGTTGCAAGCGGTGAAACCAAACATAGCCACACAGGCCATCAATGCAAAAAGAATCTTTTTCATTGTTGTGATAATTATTGGTTGTTGAATGAATCTTATCTATTATTATTATTTATGACAGTTGTCTTTGCTGAGGAAGGTCTGCGTTTTGGTCGCCTTGTAACCGGGGTGAGAGGATGCCAGCAATTCAAGCTGCGCATCGGAATCCACGCCGCTACCGTAGTAGTAATACTCCATTGTTTGTGTGCCATCCGGGCTTGCAAGGGTAATCTTCCAGCACTGCTCTTTGTTCGGGTCGCAGGAGGTAAAACCTGCTGCTAATGCCATAACGGATACTGCCGCAAGGCTCATAAAAAACTTTTTCATAATTCTTGTTGTCTTATTGAGTTAATGAATCTTCAACATTATTCGTTCGGATCTCTGAGTTCTAAGGTGAGCGGTTTGTTTTTCTCGCCTGTCTTGACCTTAAGAGATTGGTATGCCAGACACTCATCGTTGGCATCAAAAACAGCAAAGTAAACCGTGATCGTCTCATCGGCGCCCACACTGCTCGGAGCAAAATCGTCCGGCGATTTGAGTTCGAAATGAGCCACGCCGGCTGCGTTGGTCTTGACGGGAGCGTCTTTGTAGTTTTGTTTGTAATACGAGCCGCCTATATCGCCGTGCGCCACAGCCTTATAGACCTCTACCCCAGCCTGCGGCTGACCGTTCTTGAGCACGGTGACATCTACGGTTGCCTCGGTCTTAAACTGAACGCAACTGCTCATTACTACGGCTACCAAAGCCGCCAAAAGAATCTGAATTTTTCTCATAATAATATCATTTTTTAGTATTGATTAACACAACGTAAAAAAGACAGCACGCGACACAGTCGGAGTTAATCTACCACAAACCCGCTGCAAAGATACAGTTTTTTTGGGAACGAACAAGGAAAACCGTAAAAAAATTCATTCTGAGTGTATTTTTTACGTAAAATTCTTCCATTAAATATATCTCACTTTGCGAATTTTCTTGCATATCTCGCAAAAAAGTCGTACCTTTGCACCGCAGATTATTTGGTGATATGAACTTCCAACTCTTCGGCAATAAAGAAGCACCGACACTACTCCTCATTCCCGGCTTGGGCGTGTCGTACGAGATTTTCCTTCCGCTTATTCGTCTGACGGAAGACAAGTTCCGTATCATCGCTGCCGAAGTGGACGGTTTTACGCTCGGCAAGTACACGCGTTTCACGTCTGTGGACGACCAAGCCGCACAAGTCATCGACTATGTAAAAGACCATTTTGACGGACATCTGGACTGCGCGTACGGGCTTTCGCTGGGCGGTAAGATCCTCTCGCGTGTCTTGGAACGCGGCGAGCTAATCATCGACCATGCCATCCTTGATGCAGCTCCGCTGCTGCCCTTGCCACGGTGGCTCGTCAATCCGCTACGCTACTATCAGGCGGCAAATGTGTGGACGTGCTACCACTGGACGGGCTTCTGGAAAGCGGTCTTCCGTTCGCACTATTTCGATGTCCTGTTGGAGGAGTGCAAGAAGGTCTGGCCCTTCGGCGGAACGCAGGCAGTCGTAGACGGCTACAAGTCGGTCTATACCAACCGCCTGAATGCTATTCACGGCGCGGACATCCATTTCTGGTACGGCACGAAAGAAGCCTTTGTCGCCAAACCGCAAGTGAAGCACCTCCTCTCCCTCTGCCCGCAGGCACACATCGAAGTCTTTCCGGGCATGAACCACGGTCAGCTACTCATCGACCATCCCGAAGAAATAGTACAGCGGATAACTCACATAACCGCTTGGCACGGTATTTGTTCTCATAGCCGATGATAAAAACTCGGCTGTATGAAACACTTCTTTTGGGCACTCAAAGTGCTGTTGGTATTGGTTGCAGCACTATCTTATTTCTGCATGATAAAAGTGCTGTATTGCGGTTGTTGGGCATGCAATACGTGCATCGTAATCGGCGTTCTGGCAACGCT
>CAMNCW010000021.1 GCA_946534715.1 uncultured Bacteroidales bacterium
CGGATGATGTACAGCACACCGTTCTTCATTACCTTGATCGCTTTCTCACCGCCGTTGATGCTCTCAAAACCGGTAGCCTCACTCGGCGTGAACGTAACGGACTCGGTCCATGCGCTCTGGTGCGTCTCGTCGCAGTATGCACGTACTTGTACCTCGTATTCGGTGCCGTTGGTAAGGCCTGTTAACTCGTAAGTAAGAGCTGTCAGGTTCTCTACCGAAGTCCACTCAGCAGCCTCGGTTGCTTTGTATTGGAGTTGCCATGCTTCCTCATCCTCGCCTGCTTTCCATGTAATGGTAGCGTGACCGTTACCTGCACTTGCTGCCAACTCGGTCGGAGTAGCGCATTGTTTCTTGGCTACAGTCACATCGTCGATGTAGACGTAAGCGGTTGAGCTAACAGATGAGAAATAGAAGCTGATGACAATATCTTCGCCGTTGAACTCAGAGAGATCCACTTTCTGCTTGTTGTTGATATCAGCACTATTGATCACATCTACGTGTTTAGCCTCTCCAACAGTCGGAGTGATGATCACTTCGCCGGATACATAGCTGGATCCGCCATATACGTTGCGTACATAGAATACCAACTCTGCATCCTCTTCCGTGATGGCGATAGCCGGCATGGTCAGCGCAACTGCTTTGTTCTTCACGTCAGCGCGGAGAGCATTGCCGCTGTGAGCGTACTCGTCGTTGGTTGTCCAAGTACCGGTAGTCTCCCAGCAAGCAGGTACACCGTCCTCGAAGCTCTCAGCGTAAGGCATTGCTTTCACAGCACAAGGAGTCGTGAAGGAAATCTCTTCGCTATACTCGCTCTCGTTCTCTGAGCCGCAAATAGCTTTCACGCGAGCGTAGTAAGTCGTTTGCTCGGTCAAACCTTCCAATGCAAGGGTCTTGGCTGCAACAGCAATCTCTTCCCAGTTAGCCTTGTCGGTCCTGTACTGAACTTTGAAGTTCGCAGCCTCGGAACTCCAGCTCAGAGTAGCAGTAGCAGCTGTTACTTCGCTTGCCGCCAAATCGGTCGGAACAGCACAAGCAGGAATTTCCTCAATAGTGATATTATCGATTGCTGCTGCGTAGGTGTTACTATTAGTCTTGTAACCAAATGCCAAACGAGCACCTGCAGGAACATCTGTCAACGCAAATGGACCTTCTGCTTTCCAAGCCTTCTGCGATTGATCATATGCTTTCAGAGAGGTGAACTTATCATCTTTGTAGTAACCTAATTCAATCTTTCCGCTATAACTTGAATGCTCTTCGCTATGCGAGAAGGAAATCTGCAAGGTATTCAGAGCAACCTCAAACTCAGGCAGCAGAATATAGCCATAATTAGCATTTGCTCCCTCAAAGAAGAGACCGGTTGTACCCAAATCGAACCACGTGCTACCTGTGCTTACATAAATATTGGTATTGTTCGGATCAACAACTTCCCAACATGCAGGAACTGCATTCAGCGTCTGGTCCTCGAAGTTCTCGCTCCAAGGCAGAGCTGCAATGGCAGCACACGCTGTGCGGAACGAAACGCTGGCAGCGGCACTCTGTACGGTCTCATTGTAGTACGAACGTACATAGAAATCATAGACGGTATTGGCTGCCAACTCTGTCCACTCGGCGGTGGTGTTGGTAGTGGTCTGTGCCTTGCTCCAATCAGCGGCTACGCCCTTAGCCATTACTACATACTGATACGAACTGATATTCGCTGCTGCTGTCCAGGAGAAGGAAGCCGTATTGGTCGTTGCTGCTGTCAGAGCCGCCTCGGTCGGAGCATTGCAAACAGGAGCGAAAGCAGTCCATACGGAGTCGCTGACTTCCGGATCGCAGAACGCACGTACGTAGAACGTATAACTGTTACCCGGTACCAGACCGTGAACGGTTGCCTCGGTATCCTCTATTGCCGTCCATTCCAGTGCCTTAGGATCGTTGCCTACTGCGTATTGGAACTTGGTCTCACCGTTACCTGCGGTCCATGCGAAAGTAGCACCGTCCGGCAGGATAGTGGTTGCACCCAGTTCCGGAGCGAAGCATGTCGGAGCAGCGCTAAAGGTGATGTCGTCGATAGTAGCACGACCGTCGTAAGTACCACCTGCCAAACGGAAGGCGATATATTTCTCAGAAGCCGTAGCCTTGCTGAACAATACCTCTGTCGGTTGAGTACCATACTTGGAAATCTTGTCAAGTACAACAAGCGCGCGGAACGAAGCAGAGTCATTCAAGTCGCTCATTACGCCGACCTCAAGGCTCGGATAAGAACTACTTGTATAATTGCTGTTATGATAGTAGAAGCTCATCTTAAGGGTCTTGATGTCCTCGGTGAACTCAGGCAGAGCTGCAATCTGCTCTTTGCCTGCCGAACCTCCATTTTGGAACCAGAGGTGATAAGAACCTGCGTGCGGATACCATGTATTAACATACGGATACTCATTCGGGGTATAAACCGTCCAGCAACGCGGAGCTGCCAAACCTGTCTCATCTTCGAAGTTGCCCTTTGTCCAAGTAAGAGCAGAAACTGCAGCACACTCGGTGCGGAAGGTAACGGAAGCGTTAGCACTTCTCAATTCGCCGGCATATACCGAACGAACGTAGAGCGTGTAAGCGGTGTTGCCGGTAAGGCCGTTCAGTACAACTTGGTTTTCTGCAACAGCCGTCCAAGCCTCACCATCCAACGAGTATTCGAAGGTCGTGTTAGCGCCCTCTTTCTCCCAACTGTAGGTTGCGGACGTAGCGCTGATAGCTACTTGTGTGAAGTTCTTCGGAGCAACGGTAACGGTCTTGAAGCTTACTTTTGCAGCGTCGCCAAGGATCTCGCCGTAAACAGCAGCTACATAGAAGTCGTATTCAACAGCCGCATCCAAGTTTGCAAGAGCAGCACTCAGTTCGTTCGTTGCGGTTGCAGAAGCCCACGTAGGCTCAGCATCTTTAACTACTACGATATATTTGTATCCGTTAGGAGCATCAGCTACAGCCTCCCACGATGCAGAAACGCCGTTATCGGTGATGCTTGCTACAGCAGCATTAGCCGGAGTGCTATATGCCGGCGTGTAAGTCTCAGCAGCAGCTACCCAAGAGTCAGCGTTGCCGCAAGACGGTTTCACCTGAACGGTGTAAATAGCGCCGGTGGTCAGACCTGTCAAAGTCTTTGTAGTCTCTGCGATGTTCGAAACGGTAGTCCAATCGCCTTCGCCGGCTTTGTAACGTACGTCGCAGTTGCTTGCGCTGGAAGTAGCCCAGTTAACAACGATGCTGTTGTAGGTCTGAGCGCCGAAGGAAACAGATGTTACGTTCGGGCAGTCTTCCGGAGTGAATTTCACAGAAGCGGTCCAATCGCTCGTGCGTGTTGCCGAGCATGCAGCCTGAACTTGAGCTTCGTACTCAGATCCGTTCGTCAGACCGGAGATCTCTTTGGTTTTCTCGGTGATGTCCTTAACCTCAATCCACTCATTGTACGGCTCTTCTGCTTTTACGATACGGTAACGCAGATTCCATTTGTCGGCATTCTCGTCCGTCCATGTAAGAGTAGCACTTGCGTTGCCTTGTACCGCAGCCAAACCGGTCGGAGTAGCACAAGGAATGACGTCAATAGCTACATCATCAATGTAAATGTTCTTATATGTACCTGCACCATGAGCACGGAAGATGAACTTAGCCTCCTTGCCCACATATGCGCTCAGGTCAACAGTCTGTAATGCAAAGCCTGATGTGGAAGGCAAGTCATAGATCTTGGTCTCTACACCCGCTACTACGATATAAACCTCGCCAACTACTTGGCTGCTATAAGCATCGTTCTTGAGTTGGAAAGTAAGCTGAGTCTCCTTGTCGCCTAAATTAACAAGCGGAGTAGTAAGGTCAGCATAATATTCTGTAGATGCAGTAGCATAGTAATTCATCGAATACGATGCACTTACTTTGTAAGAACTGCTTGGAGCCCAACCGTAATCGCCGCCTGTCTTGGAAACTTTCCAACACTCAGGAAGAGTAGAGCTGAAGGACTCAGAGAGCAGATCCTGTGCTGCGCAGTCAGTAGTGAAGTTGATGGCTTTTGACCACTCGCTTACCTCGCTACCGCAGTTAGCTGCTACGCGAACGTAATACTTAGTTTTAGCCGTCAGGCCAGCGAGTGTATACGGATTCTCAGTAACGTCAACAGCTTCATTCCAAGACTCGCCATCTGCAGATGTTTGCAGTTTCCATGCAGTCTCTTCGCCGCCTTTCGTCCAACTGAGTTTAGCACTGTTGATGCCAATTTCGCTTGCTTCTAATGCCGAAATAGCCGGACAAGCCGGAGCTTCGTACTCAGTTACAGAGAAATTGTCGATAAACAGGTAGTACTGATTGTTAGATGTATATTTAATAGCGATATATTTAACACCCGCAGGAACAATCAGTTCGTAGTCAGCATAATCGGTGTTAGTTGCAGTGGTTGTTTCGCTCCATGTAAAAGCGGAAGCCAGATCATTGGTTGTGGTAGAATATCCCACTTGGAAAGTCTCCGAATATGTACCAGATTGAGCCTTGTATTGGAAAGTTACTTTTACCTGTTTTTCCGAAACAGCCAATTCCGGCGAAACGAGGTATTGCGGTGGATTTGAGTTGTAGAAGAAACGGAATGCACCACTACTGATACCCGTGCTTCCTGCACAGTTTTCCATCGTCCAACAATCAATATCCGAGCTAAAGTCCTCATTGAGTGGAAAATCTACTACACCGCAAGCGGTAGTGAAATACTCGGTTATTGCGGCACTCTCATCATTCTCTGCACAATGTGAACGAACCCAAACCTGATAAGCTGTTTGCGGATTCAGACCCGTGAGTGTAGCACTTGTTGCTTCGGTAGTAGTAGCAGACTCCCAATTGGCTTCTCCACCCCAAACAGCATAAGTGTATTGATATTGTGTCTCGCCCTTACCCGAAGCTGCCCAACTGATAGTTGCGCCGGTGGAGGTAAGGTCAGAAATAGCCAAGTTCGTCGGCTCATAGCAAGATTTCAAAGTCGTGAACGATGCACTTACATCGCCGCTCTGATCTTCTGCGCCGCAATAAGCACGCAGATAGAACTTGTAAGCTGTATTGGCAACCAAGTTCTCAACAGTTGCACTTGTATTTGTGGTGGTCGGAACGCCTTCCCAATTTACTTTCTCGGAAGCAGGCAGGCAAACATATTGCCATGAAGTCTCCTCGCCACCAGCTGTCCAGCTGAATGCAGCGGTTTTAGCCGTTACATCACCCGGCGTCAACGTCGGCTTCGCACAACTTGCAGAGCCTGCATCTTCATAGGTGAAAAGGGTTTTCGGAAGAACATTCTTACGTGTTCCTGAAGCAATTGCGTCTGATGTTCCGGAAGTGGTGTATTTATAAACACTATAGTAATAATCATAGCCACCCTTCGCAGAGAATGTAGCACTGGCATATGCGCCGGTAGTTCCGGTAACTTGTAATTCGAAAAGCAGGTTTTTCTCTCCGCTGTATGTAAACGGAGTCTCAAAAGTGATTTCCATTTGATCGACATTTGCCGCTAAATCAGTTCCTGTGTAAACGGTGGTCCATTCTCCGCTCAAATAGGATGTTGTAGTAAATTGAGCATCGTCAACTTCTGCCAAACGGATTTGCATAGGAGCATTCCATGCTTTGGCTGCTTTGGTCTTAACATAAAAAGTCATCTTTGTAATTGACTTTCCTGCCATTGCTGCCAAATCGGTTTTGGGGTAAAGAACCTGAACTTTTTGTACGCGGTCAACATTGTTTCCTTCAACAGGGACGTAACTGCCGCTCGAGTTTGTTCCGTCATACAACGGACCAAGTGTCTCCGCTTTCACCCCAAACGGCATGCACGCCAATGCTACCGCCAAGAGCAATAATGAATAAATCTTTTTCATTTCTGTAAGATTTTTGTTGTTAATAATAAGTTAATAGTTTTTGTTGTATTTTGATTTTTTTTAAAATTCGTTTAATTCGTTTAATTCGTGATCCAATAATTTTTTCCGTTTCTTTTGTGCCCTTTGTGAACCTAAAAAAGCCTGCAAAATTACTAATTTTTTCTCTAATACGCAAGTTTTTCTTTAGAAAAATATGAAAAAACATAAT
Organism: uncultured Bacteroidales bacterium; assembly: GCA_946534715.1. Lineage (GTDB taxonomy): Bacteria > Bacteroidota > Bacteroidia > Bacteroidales > Paludibacteraceae > Colicola. Next base: position 6,076 of record CAMNCW010000021.1, read on the forward strand.
TTTTTAAACATTTTCTCTCAAATTTCACCATTCTCCCGAAATATAAATACTTATTTCTGCCTTATAATTATCTCTATTATCTCTCTTGGCTCTGAAGGCCTTTTGTCGGTAATACACTCCGTCTGTTAGCGTCGGATCTTATCCGACACATAATTTTTTGGGGAACATTTTTGGTCTCTTTTGCCCCAAAAATATCAAACATCGCAGTATTATATACGTAGTATATAATACCAACGTGTTAAGGTGCTAAAATTAGTGCGTGATAAGTGCGTCATAAGTGCGCGGTAAGTGCGAGGTAATAAGGGTAACTTACTGCTTTCTTGCTATCCTTCCGCTCCCCTTCCGCTCCCCTTCAGCTTCCTGCTTCCTCCCCGCTTACTCCTCGCCGTGAATTATCAATTGTCAATTATCAATTGTCAATTATCAATTACCCCCACCGTTACTGCCACCGATAAGCCCAGTAGAATAGGGTAGAACAGCCATGGTACAATACTCATCGCGCTGATCCCTGCCAAACCGCTCGCCATCAGCAGCTGAGCCCCATAAGGCAATATCCCCTGCACACAGCAACTCGTCGTGTCCAACAGACTCGCGCTCCGACGCGGATCAATATCAAACTGCTCTGCCACACGACGCGCGATATCGCCCACGGACAGAATGGCTATCGTGTTGTTAGCCGTACAGATATTGGCAAATGCCACTAATCCGCAGATACTCCATTCCGCTCCTCTGCGGCTCTTTACACGCCTGGTGATCCGCTCGATCACATAGTCCAAACCGCCGTTGTAACTGATCTGCGCAAAGATACCGCCGGCTAACATCGAGATCAGTATCAGCTCGCTCATTCCCATAACGCCGTTCAACGTACTATTGATCCAGCCCATGAACTCAAAACTGCCGTCTATCATTCCCGTCACACAAGTCAGCAAACACCCTAACACCAACACTACCAACACATTAACCCCGCAAGCAGCACTCACCAATACCGCTAAATAAGGGATCACTTTCCACCACATGAACCGCCCTTCCGGCGCAATCTCCGTCGCGCCGCTTCCTAAAAACACATAGATCACTGCCACAATTATTGCCGCCGGCAAAACCATTCGGATGTTGAACTTGAACTTGTCGCTCAACTGACACCCCTGTGTCTGTGTCGAAACGATCGTCGTGTCGCTTATAAAACTCAGATTATCACCGAAGAAAGCACCTCCAACTACCGAAGCCGCCACTAAAGGCAAAGCCATCTCCGTCTTGTCTGCCAAACCCGCTGCAATCGGCATCAACGCCACAATCGTTCCCACGGACGTTCCCATACACAGCGAGGTCGCACATGCCGCCAGGAATAAACCTGCTAACGCAAACTTAGCCGGCAGAAACCGCAGCGTCAGATCCACCATCGCACCCGCGGCTCCCATCTCCTTCGCAGAAGCCGCAAAAGCCCCGGCTAACATAAAGATCCAAACCATCAGCAGTAAGTTCGGACTTCCTGCGCCCTTGGAAAATATCTTCACGCGTTCATTTAATGGTATCCCGCGCGTGAGCGCAACGGACACTATCGCCGTAATGACAAAAATTACCAACAGAGGGGCATTGCTCACACCTCCGTAATAAACCGAAAAAGCAATCAGCAGTAAAATCATTACCACTATCGGCAATAAAGAAATAAATCCTTTTTTCATTCCCTGAAAAGATCAAAATTCGGTGCAAAGGTACAAAAAAATCCGCATAAAAACAACAATTTTGCATTTTTTTACGTTTTTTTCGCAAAAATATGCAAAAAAATTTGCACATGTCAAAAAAAAGTAGTACCTTTGCACCCGCTTTTGAAAAATGGCAAATATAAAGTGTCAAATTTCAAAGGGGTCCCCGAAAATTTTAATTTTTGGGGAGAGCGGAGGCACAAGTTGCCCGTTTATTTAGCGGAGCGGTATAAACCCTTGCAATCTTGTTGCCGAACGCGATGCTCAATGGTGTAATGGTAGCACTACAGATTCTGGTTCTGTCTGTCTGGGTTCGAGTCCTGGTTGAGCAACAAAAAAGGAACATCCTTCATGGGTGTTCCTCTTTTGTTATCTTAATCTATGGACTCGGACCCACCATTCTTTCTATTGTTGTTTCAGTTCGGCAACCAAAGCGTCGCTGATGTTGTTTCCTAACTGCCGGCAGACATCCTGACTCCAGCGTTGCGCCATGGCGATGCGTTGTGCGGAATCGTCAATGCCTTTGAGTTTTGCATAGATGTACCCGGCATTGAAATTATCTCCTGCTCCCACTGTGCTGACGGTCTCTATCGGCGAAACGGAGTACGTCTCGCAACCTTCGGGTGAATAGACCCGTATCATCCGTGCGCCGTCGGTCAGGATCAAGTTCGGGCAGAATAGCCGTACACGTTCATAGATAGCGTCCGCATCGGTCAGGCTGTACAGATACCCGAAATCTTCCATCGATCCCCGAACAATAGTTGCTAACTGCATGTTCTCTTCTATATTCGCCATCACATCGGGAATATCGGAGATGTGCGTCTTTCGGAAATTGATGTCGTAGTACAGCCACGCGCCCGCTTTTTGTGCCTCGCAAAGCATCGAACGCACGGCAGGACGGATAGACGGATTGATGGCAAAGAACGAACCGAAGAGCACGATGTCATCCGCTTGGATCCGTGGCAACTCGCCGTCCAAAGCCGCAGATGCATGGTCCTTGTAAAAGATATACTGTGCATCGTTATGCTCGTCTAAAAATGCCAGCGTGATATGCGACTTGGTTCCCGCATGCCGGCGTACAAACGCATCCGACACGCCGTTCTCACGCAGATACTGACAAGTCAGATCGCCGATATGGTCTCCTCCGACTTCCGTCACCATGACGCAAGGCACACCGGCTCGTCCTAACGATACGATACTGTTGAACGTCGATCCGCCCGGAACGGCTTTCTGCGGCTGGTCATTCTTAAACAATATATCCAACACCGTCTCGCCGATGCCTATTACTCGTCTGTTACAAGACGAATGCTCTGTTTCACATGCGTGTGCCATAATAAATATTCATTTAGTGTCCTCTCACAAACTCATAATTATTCTGCCAATTCGGTGCAAAATTACAAAAAAAATCCCACATACGCAAGTTTTTGTGGGATTTTTTGTTTTCAAAGGATGATTTTTACTATTCTATCATCTTGATCAGTTTGGCAGGATTGCCGCCGACGATGGCATTGGCAGGCACATCTTTGGTCACTACCGCCGCGGCTGCTACGACCGCATTCTCGCCAACTGTCACGCCCGGCAGGATGGTTGCTCCTGCTCCTATCCACGCGTTCTTACCGATACGAACCGGCTTGCATGTACATTGCTTGCGCTTCAGGTGTCGTCACCCGCGGGGCAACTCGAAATCCTTCCATATTCATCAGAGATTAAGTCCTTTAATCCATTTTTCTACTTTTGCTTTGTTCGTGCGCACCTCGTGGCCGTAGATGCTGAAACCGGGCTTCACGTCGGCATTCGGGTACGCTTTGCGGACGTCGCTCATCACATTGCCGAGACCGCTTCCTTCGTGCGTCGTGAACGGATAAATGGTCTTGCCGTTCAGGTCGTACGTGTCGAAGAACGTGAACATCACTTGCGGGTAA
>CAMNCW010000022.1 GCA_946534715.1 uncultured Bacteroidales bacterium
ATGACAATATCGAAGCCTTGTTTGGACGGTCGTTAATGAAATATACCGAACTTTGTCCAACATTCACGAGTACAATGTGTGGGAGTATATAGATTTGTATATGTTAAATAGCGATACAAAGTACATGGACTGATATGAAGGCGTTGGGCAATCCATACTTTCTCTTTTCCTTCCGCAAGTTGTGCTAGTATCCAGTTGTGGCGTTTTACACACTTTGGATTAAGACGCAATCTCTTGCCACGCTCACCTCCCAATTGCACACCTTCAGCACGTTTTCTTGCCAAAGCTTCTTTCGTCCTTTGACTAATTAGATTTCGTTCTATCTCTGCCGATAAACCGAAAGCAAAAGCTAACACTTTGCTCTGTATATCATCGCCCAACCGATAGTTATCCTTGATTGTCCACACGCGACACTCTTTCTTCATACATATACTCAGTATTTCCATAATCATAAATAGCGACCGCCCAAGCCGTGACAACTCCGAGCAAATAATCACATCCTCTTTCTCTACTTTCTTCAGTAGTACCCCCAATTGCCGTTTGTTGTAAGCTTTCGTGCCGGAGATCGTTTCTTCAATCCAACCGTCAATGTGCAGATTATTCACTTTGCAGAACCGTTCAATCTCAAACCGCTGGTTCTCGACTGTCTGCTTGTCAGAACTTACGCGGATATATCCATAAATCATCGTTTTTGCTACAAATATGCAAAAAAAATTGCACATATGCAAAAAAAGTTGTATCTTTGCACGAAAAATCGTGCAAGAAAGAAATTATCCCCATGCCTTGTCCGCATAATAACATAGATTGCCCTTGTCCGAAAGACTGCCCACGACACGGAAAGTGTTGTGAGTGTGTAGCTCACCACAAAGCACACGGAACCAAACTCCCCGCCTGCTTGCGAGGAATAAATTGGCAGAATTAAAGCAAGAAAAATAACCCTATCACAATTATCATCAGTTTTTTATACAACCCTTTTCCACAATTCCTTTTTTATACAACCCTTCCATATAGTTCTTTCTTTTTATACAAGCCATATAGAGCAGTAGCTTGTGTAAATTTAGCATAAAAACTTGCACAAAAATTTGCACATGTCAAAATTTTTCAGTATCTTTGCACTCGCAAATGAAAATGAGCATGACAAAGGATATTAAGACAACGGAATTGATTCGTACTTCACAGAGTTGGGATGGGGCTATGTTGCCGGATTTTCCGCAAGGACAGCCGGAACTGCGGGTGGTACGACTGGACTTTCCCATAGGCGCCAAAACAGGTTGGCATCATCATACAGTAGTCAATTACGGCATCGTTCAGCAGGGTGAACTGACCATCGTTTGCCAAGATGGAACAGAAAAAACCTTCCATGAAGGCGAAGCCTTGGTTGAAGTGATCGGCACAATCCATCGGGGCGAGAACAGGGGCTCCAGGCCCGTCATTCTCAATATGTTCTACTTCTCCTCTCCCGGAGCAGAAATAACCATCCAACATCCGGAACTGGATCGTGAGAATGAAGAAGATCGCTCCTGACTACTACAATTCGCTGTAGCGAAGTGAACGGACTGCATTTTGACGACACCAACGGTGCGCTCGCATTCCCCGGATGTGTGGTCACAATAAACAGAACTTTTTCAAGGATGATAGGGATTATCATTTGTCAATCGTTATTTCGAACCAGTCCACATCGAGCCAGCCGGCGTCGTTGTGTTTGCGGGTGTCACGGGAACAGAAGAGACCCACTTGCGCGCCGATCCAATGCCCTTCCACGGCTTGGAACTCCTCGCCGGCTTTGGTCCAATGCTTGCCGTCGGTACTCGTGTAGAACTGTCCGCGTTGGGTGGAAGACATTTTCACACGCAGATAAACCCATTCGTTCGTAACGGGCACTTGCAGAGGGAACGACGCTTTGCGTCCTGTGACGATCATGCCGGCTTGCTCCGCGCCTTGCATTTTCTTATGGGCGTTGGGTGTGAAACGTACGCGTGTGGTAGCGGTAAAAGCGACCGCAGGGATTTTCTGCAAGAGCAGGTTCGGCATCCAGTCGTCCTCTTCTCGCGGCGCGCTATAGAGCCGCAAGCGGCTGTTGGCGGCGTCGCAGAAATACCATTGCGGCAACACGCGTCCGCCCGACCATTGCCAATCGAGTGCCAACTCCGTACTGTCAAACTCATCCCTGCGAGCGAAATTCGCCCAACTTGGCTCCCTTTGAACCTTGTTCTTTGTCCCTTTGTACTTCAAGACGGGTTCGCCGTTATTGCCCATGACAGGCCAATCGTTCTCCCATTTGAGCGGTTGCATGTGTATGATGCGTCCGGCTACACCCACATCCTGGAAATGGATGAAGAATCCCTCTCCTTCAGGCGTTTCGACCCATCCTCCCTGATGGGGCGCATTGACGGAGGTCTTGCCTTGCGCCAGCGTCACTTTCAGTTCGTACGGACCGTAGATATTCTTGCTTCGCTGCACGACTTGCCAACCGGTTGAAACACCGCCCGCGGGGTGCATGATATAATAATAACCGTTGCGTTTGTAGAGCTTCGTTCCTTCGCTTGTGGGATGTTCCTCGTGTCCGTCGAAGATGATGCGGCTTGGGGTCTTGAGAGACAAACCATCCGCTGTCAGTTCCGCCATCATCAGCACGGATTTCAGCCCGAAACGGCTACCCGCTACGCCGTGACTCAGCCAAACACGTCCGTCCTCATCCCATAACGGACAGGGATCGATGTAGCCTTTTGCCGGAATGACGAGAACAGGGGATTCCCATTCCATAGGAAAGTTGAGAGTTCTTTGCCCGAGGGCACGATCTGAAGGTATGGATGATTGATCATTGAAGGGTTTACTGCGGATGCAGTAGATGCCACGGTCGGGATCGCCGTAATAGATCCAGATCCGTCCGTCGTGCTCGCGGATAGCAGGTGCCCATACGAAGTTACCGGCTACTTTGTCGCCCTCTTTATAGCCCGGCAGTTGATAGCGGATCGCCGCATCAACGATCTCCCAATGTACCAGATCTTTGGAAGCAAGGATCTGCAATCCCGGCACGTTGTTGAAGGACGACGAAGTCATCAGATACGTGTCCCCGACGCGGCAGACATCCGGGTCGGAGTAGTCGTACGGCAGAATAGGGTTGGTGTAACTCGGAACAGCTGCACAAGCCGCTCCCAGGAAGGCGCTGATTGCCATCAGAAAAACATACAATCGTTTCATGGTCTGTTTGTTTGAATTCAAATGATGTGCAAAGGTACGAAAAAAAATCCATATACACAAGTCCTGCGTGTACAGGAGCCTTATTTTATTGGTTTTTCCACATCTTTGGCAAAAAAATCCCCTTTGCAGACCCGCATGAAAGGGGGGACACGCACAAAAAAACGATCCCAAATGGAATCGTTTTTTGTGGTGCCAACGGGAATCGAACCAGTGACACAAGGATTTTCAGTCCTTTGCTCTACCAACTGAGCTATGGCACCTCGCGCTCCGCGCATTTGACATATGATATTTGACATTTGACGTTTGTAAGTTGATGTCAAAAAATGTCGTTTTGAACGAAAGCGGGTGCAAAGGTACTACTTTTTTTTGACATGAGCAAATTTTTTCGCATTTTTTTTGCATTTTATGGTGTTTTTCTTGCTTTTTTGGCAAAAAAGTAGTAATTTTGCAGCAAAATTGCAATAATTATGGAGTTAAAAGTGATTGCCTATGCACGGAACGGACACACGGATAAGTTCGGTATTCCGCGTCAGAGTAGAGAGGAAAGTCCGATCCTCACGCGCATCGTGTTTGAACCGGAATATAACGTGGCGGAAGCCCTCCGGGGAATAGAGGGGTATAGCCATTTGTGGTTGATATGGGGTTTTAGCGAAGTGGACACCTGGTCTCCGACCGTGCGGCCACCGCGATTAGGCGGAAACAAGCGGATAGGCGTTTTTGCGACACGGAGTCCTTTTCGGCCGAATCCGATAGGGCTGAGTAGCGTCAAACTTGTGGGGATAGTGCATGGAGAGTTGATCGTGAGCGGGGCGGATGTGTTGGACGGAACACCGATATATGATATAAAACCTTATCTGAGTTTCAGCGACAGCCACCCGGAGGCGAAAAACGGGTTCGCCGAAGAGACGAAAGACTACCAATTGGAGGTGGATTGGCGTTTGGCAGAGGGCGTTGAGTGCGTTTGTGATGGCTTAGTGAACGCTGAATGTCCCCCTAATCACCCCGTAATCACCCCCTTATCACCCCCTTATCACCCCCTTCCGTCAGATAAAAAGAAGGAGATAGAATATATACTGTCACAAGATCCCCGTCCGGCTTATCAGGATGACCCGAAACGGGAGTACAAAATGGATTACAGCGGATATACGGTTACTTTTGCGGTGGAAAACAGACAGGTGGTTGTGAAAAAAGTGGAGTGGGGAAAGAGAATAAGCAAAGATAAGGGTTGTAAAAAAAGTTGAATGTGCAAGAATAATTGTAAAAAAAGTTGAAAAAAGGGAAAAATAATACTTTTTTTTGAAAAAAATGCGTGTGCACTTGCATATGTGCAAAAAATGTTGTAACTTTGCAGGAAATTTTAACTAAGTTAAGCCATGAAACGAATAATTTCTTTAGTTTTAATTTCCATTTTACTCGTAAATACGAGTGCTTTGAACGCTAAAAATGTGGGTGTTCCTGCCGAAAGCGAAGATGTGATGCTTCAGGCTTTTTATTGGGACAGTTATAAGAATCAGAGTTCGACGGACTCTAAATATGGTCGTACCAAGTGGGTAGATCTGCTGAAAGACACAGCGGCTATCACCCGTGACTTCGATTTGGTGTGGTTTCCACCGAGTGCGTTTGGTGAAGGCGGTAGCAAAGGCGGAGTGGGGTACATCCCTAAGAATTTTACGGATCAGACCAGCGACTGGGGGACAAAGGGCAAATTAACGGAGTTGATTAACGCGCTGCATAAAGGCAACGTCAAAGTGATTGCAGATATTGTGATCAACCATCACGGGAATAGTACGAGTTGGTGTACTTTCTTCGCGGATAACTTCGGTCAATACGGCAGTTTCCAATTGACGCAGAAGCACATGTGTTCCAACGATGAGGGTTTTACGGATTCGAAATCCAGTTGTTATCAGGCGCCCTCTTCCGAGCGGGGTGCTGCCGATTCGGGTACTAATTTTGAGGGTGCGCGCGACTTGGATCATACGAACGAGTATGTGCAGAATTGGTCAAAAGCATATCTGCAATGGATGTTGAATGAGATGAATTATGACGGGTTCCGTTATGACATGACGTTGGGTTTCGCTGGCCGTTATTTGCAGATGTACAATGAGTCTGCTCAGCCCTATTTCTCCGTGTCCGAGTATTGGGAGGGCATTGATAAGCAAGTGGGGCACCTGAAAGCGACGGACTTTAACACGATGATCTTTGATTTTCCGCTGAAATACGTGTTTAACAATGCGCTTCGTGTGGGCAACTATCGTTTGCTGATCAACCCGTCTAATTCGCTTCGAGGCAAGGGGTATGGCAAATACGCCGTGACGTTTATTGACAACCATGACACGTTCGAACGCTCCGATGCGCAAGGTCAGCAGTTCTTGGGCTACAAGGCAGACATGAATAATGCGGAGAACAAAAATAAGATTCTTCAAGCGAATGCGTACATTTTGATGTTGCCGGGTATTCCGTGTGTGTTCTATCCTCATTGGAAGAGTTATCAGGAGGAGATCAGCGCGTTGATAGCTGTTCGTAAAAAAGCCGGTATTCACTCTGAGTCGGCGGTGGAAGAGGGCTCTAATAACAATGTCTATGAGGCAAAAATCACCGGTCGCAGAGGTACCGTTATTTTCCGTTTGGGTGCGAACCGCTCGAAGGAAGCACCGGAAGGTTATACGGTGGAGTTAGAAGGCGGATCGGTGGCTGATTACACTATTTTCTATAAAGAAGGAGCGCAAGGAATCAGCAATGTACATGGGAACGAAGTACAAGGTACAAAGATTATTGAGAACGGAGTGCTCTATTTGGAGTACAATGGGGCGAAGTACAATATGCAAGGAATGAGGGTGAATTGAGAATAGGTAGTTGGTATTTAAATATCTAATATATGAAAAAAGGATTTTTGGTATGTATGTTGGCGGTGTGCGCGATGATGGCACAAGCAGCCAATTATGGAATTTTGGTGAACGGCAAGATGTATTTTGCCGGTTCGTATCAAGGTCCGGATCCGTTTGGAGAGGGTTTTGAGCAGTATCTGGCGCATGTGAAAGTGGCGCAAGGTGACAAGGTTCAGTTGTATGACGCGGATAACAAGGCGGCTTGGGCTGTGACGCTCAATACGTCTTCCGAGGCGGGTTTCACACGGAACGGCGATCATTACGATGTAACCGTAAAGGGATGCTATGATTTTTATATCAAGCTGAAGTATGAGGCGGATGAGTTGTATATCGGCAATGGTTCCGATTGTGGCGAGGGTCAGGATATCAGCGGCGGCGGATCGATTGAGCCGGGTTATGCCGGTTCCGCTCCGGCGCAATGTACGGATGTGATGCTGCAAGCGTTCTATTGGAACAGTACGCAAGGCGGAACAGGTGCAACCGGCGGTAACGGTTACGGTCGTACCAAATGGGTGGATATGGTGAACGGAACCAACGGTTCATCGGCAGAAGAAGTGGGTCAATGGTTTGACCTCGTGTGGATTCCTTCGGTCAGCGCAGGAAGCGGTTTGGGTTATCACCCGACTAACTATGGCTCGTTGGACAGCGACCGCGGAACGAAGCAGAAGTTGACGCAAATGATTGATATTCTGCACAAGAACGGCGCCAAAGTAGTGGCGGATATAGTGATTAACCACGGCGATGCGCAAGAAGGCTGGTGTAACTTCAAGTCCTATACGTTCGGTTCGTACGGTACGTTTACTCCGGATGGTTCGTATATATGCAAAACAGACGAAATCAACTGGAGTGAGGATGCCAAGGCAAAGGCGGGTTCGTGTTTCGGTTTTGCGACAGGAGCCAATGATGATGGTTATGGCGACGAGGCGAACTATGCCGCCTCGCGCGACTGGGATCATTCGAACGCGAAAGTGCGCGACATGTTCAAAGCGTACCTCAAATGGTTGCGTAATGATGTGAAGATAGACGGTTTCCGCTATGACTACTGCAAGGGTTATCATAACAGCCATATCAACGAGTACAACACCGCAGCACAAGCTTATTTCTCGGTAATGGAGTACTGGGATGGTAATGTGAACACGTTGCAAAGCCGTTTGAACGATGCAGGATGGAACACGACGACGTTCGATTTTGCCACCAAATATACCGCATTCAACGATGGAATCGCCGCAGATAATTATTACAAACTGCAGGGAGCAGGTCTTCCGGGAGCAGGAAAGGCGCGCTATGCGGTGACGTTTATCGACAGCCACGACTCGTTCCAACGGGACGGCAATGAGTTCTGCGGAGCGGGCAATTCAATGGGTCTTTGCCGCGACAAATTGCTGATAGCGAACGCGTATATGATTTCGATGCCGGGTGTACCGTGTGTGTTCTGGCCGCACTGGGTGACCTTCAAGGAAGAGATCAAGAAGATGATCAATGCCCGTTACAAAACCGGCGTTCACAGCGAGAGTAGCGTGAGCGACGAGGCCGGAAACGGTTATTACAAGGCTACTATCACCGGTACGAACGGCGAGATTCGTCTGCTGTTGGGTCCGAACTCGGGCTATAACGACACACCGAGCGGCTATACGTTAGCGGTAAAGGGCACGAACTACGGCGTCTATTATAAGGTAAATAGCGCGCGCGGGGACAAGAACGAAGAGCGCAAACCGCAAAGCGTGGAGAATGTACAAACGGAAAAAGTACAAGGAACGAAGTTCTTCGAGAACGGACATCTGTTCATCCGCATGGGCGAGCATGTGTATGACGCAATGGGTAGAATCATAAAATAACAAAAAACCAAAATTTTAATATTATGAAAAAGATTTTTACAGTGATTGCTGCGATGTGTTATGCAGCAGGTATGTTTGCCGCAAGTTACGGCATTTTAGTGAACAGTAAGACGTATTTTGCCGGAACCAAAGTAGATGAGTTTGAGGGTTTCCAGCAGTATCTGGCGCATGTACAGGTGGCATCGGGCGACCAAGTTCAGTTGTGCGATGCAGAGAACAGAGCCGTGTGGGCGGTAGATCTGAATCCTGCATCGGTGGAAGGTTTCACGCGTGAAGGTGACCACTATAACGTAACCGTTACAGGATGCTACGATTTCTATATCAAGCTAAAATATGAGGCAGATGAGTTGTATATCGGTAATGGTGAAAATTGCGGCGAAGGCATTGATATTTCCGGTGGTGGCAACCCCGGCGGCCAAGGTGGCGGAGCAGACGAAGATGTGAACTACTACGCAATCGGCTGGATCAACGGAGCAGACCATGGCGAGGCCGCTTATGACACGTTTGAGGACGAGTATATGTTCGAGAACGGCAAGCTGACGATTGATTGTAAAATGGGCAGTTATATCGCCGTCAAAGACCATATGGGCAATTTCTATTACTCAAAGACCCCGACAACTATTGCTAATGAGTCCGTGACGATGGATTGGGCAAACGGTTGGACAGGATGCGAGAAATGGGCTATTCCCGAGGGCGTGAACTATATCATCATCCGTGATGCGTCTTGCAAAGGTCAGATAAAATTGGAGCGCGTTGACAAAGCCACTTACGATGCTTATACCTGGGGCAACAGCCAAGGCGTAGAAGAAACGAAAGTAAGCGAGAAAGCGCACAAAGTGATGGTTGACGGTCAACTGTATATCATGTACCAAGGCACCAAGTACAACGTGCAAGGAGCAGCGGTGAAGTAAAAACTGAAAAATTTTAGTGTTATGAAAAAGATACTATCTATCCTCTCGGCTGTATTCGTAAGCCTGAGCCTGAGTGCTGCGAGTTATGGTATTTTAGTGAACGGAAATACCTATTTCGCAGGTGAAGCAGCCGGCGAGAATGAGGGTTTTGACCAATATCTGGCGCATGTGCAGGTGGCAGCAGGCGACAAGTTGCAGTTGTTTGACAAGGACAACGATGCCGCATGGGCGGTGACGCTGAATACTTATTCGGTGGCAGGTTTTGCAAAGGACGGCGACCACTATAACGCGACGGTGACTGGTTGCTACGATTTCTATATCAAGCTCAAATATGGAGCGGATGAGTTGTATATCGGTAACGGTTCTAATTGCGGAGCCGGCGAGCCTTACGGCAATACCGATCCCGAGGCGAAATTCTATATCACGGGAAATGACGCCTTGGTGACGGCGGCCGGTCTGAAGCCAGAAAAAGCGTGGACTTCCGATGCTATCGTTTCGAATAAAGATACGTTCGTGCTGAATCTTCCCGCCGGCGACTACGTTATGAAAGTGACGGTGAACGGCAAATGGGGAACCGCGAAAGGTTATGACGCGCTGACGGAAGTGGCGGACGGTCTGACCGAAGGAAGCGACAAGAATATCTGCTTTACCCTGGCTAAGGCAGGAACAGTAAAAGTCATTTATACCAAGTCGCTCTTCAAACTGATCGGCAATTTCTATGTAAAGCCGGTGGATAAGAGTGTGATGAAGTTAGTACCGAGCGAGGAATGGAACGTGGCTGATGCCAAGTTCGCCGCATGGCTTTGGGGCGACAAGATCGAGGCTCAATGGACGGGTTTCTTTGCGCCGGTAAGCGAGGACAACGACACCCTGCAAGTGACCATCAACCCGCAAGCGGACTCGATTGCTTTCATCCGTTTCAGCCCGAAGGCAACAGAACCGACCTGGAAGCAGACAGGCGAAGACGTGCTGGTTTGGGGCGAGACCAAGGATAAGATCAATTATTCCAGCATGGTTTGGACGATCATTGGCTGGGACAAGGGTACTTGGTTGCCGGTGGAGAAGAAATGCGAGAGCTATGGTCTGCTGGTAGATGGCAAGTTCGTGCCCGGCAAGAAGAATGTGCTTCAATCCGAATGGACGGAGTATATGTTGCGCAATGTGGAGCTGAAGAAAGGTCAGAAACTCCAGATCTACGACGAGTGCGGCAAAGCCGCTTGGGTGATGGAGCAATTCGCTGCCACCAGTTTCACATTCCCGATTCAGGGCGAAGGAGCCGATAGACATTACCTCGTTGAGGAAGACGGCAAATACGATTTCTATATCAAGTTCATCTACGAGAACGACGAGATCTACGTCTCCAAACAAGGCACTTACACCACCGCCGTGCGCGAACAATGCACGGACGTGATGATGCAGGCGTTCTATAACGAGTCGTACAACAGTGCGGCTCCGGGTGTGAACGAGTATGGCGACACCAAATGGAAGACGCTGACGCCGCAAGCTGAAGAAATCGGACGCTATTTCGACCTGATCTGGTTGCCGCCTTCTGCAGAAGGTGACGGAATGGGTTATCACCCGAAGAACTACAGCAACCAGAATTCCAACTGGGGAAGCAGTGCGGAACTGGATGCGCTGATCAAAGCTTTCCATAAAGCGGGTGCCAAGGTGATTGCGGACATTGTGATCAACCACTGCACCGGCTGGTCGAGTTGGTGTGATTTCCCGGAGTTTGACTTCGGCGAGTACGGCAAGTTCCATCCGGACGCATCGTATATATGCAAGAACGACGAGGTGAACCTCAATCCCGATGCCGCAGAATGCTTCGGCAAGGCTACGGGCAGTTACGACGACGGCGAGAACTGGGACGGCGCGCGCGACTGGTCGCACGACCTGCCCAAAGTGCAGGAGATGTTCAAGGCGTATCTCAAATGGATGAAGAACGTGATCGGTTACGACGGATGGCGTTATGACAAGGGTGACGGTTTCAACAACTGGCATCACGACAACTACAACAAGGCTTCCGGTCCGTATATCGCGTTCATGGAGTGCTATAGCGGCACAGACGAGATTCAGAACCGTATCGCCGGGGCGAACTACAACCTCATGGGCTTGGATTTTGACCTCAAATGGCATGTGTTCAACTCGATTGCGGGCTGGGATTACAGCCGCGGACGCGGAGATTGTATGATGAGCCGCGGTGACGGCCGTCACGCTGTGACGTTCATGGAGAGCCACGACTGGTTCCTCCGCCCGGACAACGAGAATGAGTTCGGCGGTCGCGGTAACTCGATGACGGAAGGCATGAAATGCAGACTCCTGCAATCGAACGCGTTTCTGCTCTCGATGCCGGGTGTACCGTGTATCTTCTACCCGCACTGGTATAAATACAAAGAGTTTATCAAACCGATGATCGAAGCGCGTAAGTTAGCCGGCGTTCATTCGGAGAGCGAGGTGAGAGACGAATACGCCAACGCAACGGGTTACCAGGCTACGGTAGTCGGCAAGGACGGTTATCTGATCCTCTGTCTGGGCGACAAAGCGCATCAGGACTTCTCGGAATACGGCTATAAACTGATGGCAAGCTATTACGAGACCAACGACTGCGGTCTGGGCAAAGACGCCAGCTACCAGATCTGGGTGAACCGTACAACGCCGTTGCCAACCGCTGTGGAAGAGGTGGAAATGCCGCAACAGAAAGCGGAGAAGTTCATTGAGAACGGCAAACTATTTATCCGCGTGGATGGCAATACGTATGACATAACAGGAAAGAAAGTATTATGAAAAGATTATCTGTTTTAGTCTCCATATTTATATGCGCGCTATACGCGTACGCGCAAGTACTCCCGACGCCGAACCCCATTCCCGTGGGGTATACCGGCGAGGTGGTTATCACGTTTGATGCAACCAAAGGCAATGGTGGTATGGTGGGGGCTGCGAAGTGCTTTGCCCATACCGGTCTCCTCACTTCCGCCTCCAAAAATACGGGCGATTGGAAGAATGTTATTGGCACTTGGCGCGGCGCAACGCAGCCGGAACTGACTTCGGTCGGCGATAACCTCTGGCAACTCACCATCCCGAATATTTATACCTTCTATAACGTGCCCGAGACCACCGATATCAAGGCGCTGGCGTTCGTTTTCCATGACGGAAAAGGCGGCACGAAAGAAGGCAAAGCTTCTGCCGGAGATATTTTGCTCTATTTGGGCGAAAAGACCGAAGGCGATATCTGGGAGAGCGTGGAAGGCGTAGTTCCTGTTTCGAAAGCCCGTCCGGCGGGTGTCTCCAACGGTATTTACTACGGCGCAGACGGCACTTCCGTCACGCTCTGTACCTATGCCGCTTCCAAAACAGAATCCGCCAAACGCGTCTTCCTCCTTGGAGATATGACCGATTGGAAACTGACTGGCGATTATCAGCTCTATAAGGATGGTAACTATTTCTGGATCACCTTAACCGGTCTCACCCCGAACAAGGAATACCGTTTCCAATACGCCGTGGAGCGCGCAGATGGAGTGAAAAAGCAGATATGCGACCTCTATTCCGAGAAAGTGCTGCACCCCGATGACCAGTACGAGCCTAAGACGGTGGATCCGACCCTCATCAGTTACCCCACCAAGGGCGCGGATGGTACGTTCGTCTCCGTCATTCGTCCCGGCAAGACCCCTTATATGTGGTCGGACGCTACGCTGAACTTCAAGCGCCCGGATCGCAACAGCCTGATCATCTACGAGGCATGGGTCTTTGATTATACCCCGTCCCGTACGTTCAAAGGGATGATGAAACGCTTAGATTATTTGCAGAACTTAGGTATCAACGCCATCGAGCTGATGCCGGTGTCGGAGTTCGACGGAAACCAGAGTTGGGGCTATAACCCCTCGCTCTATTTCGCGCTGGATAAGACCTATGGCAAGCCCGAGGATTTGAAAGCTTTTGTGGACGAGTGTCACAAACGCGGCATTGCTGTGATTCTTGATTTTGTGTTTAACCACACGAACGGCACGAACCCGATGGTCAAACTCTATCCCTGGACCAGTTCGGTCAAAACAGAGACCGAGTTGCGTCATAACCCGTGGATTAACATCAATCCGCCTGAGGGCGATAACGGCTACGGCGAGGAATGGAACCATGATTTCGCGCCTGCCAAAGAGATGTTCAAACGTGTCTTCCAATACTGGCTCGAGGAATATAAGATCGACGGCTATCGTCTCGACCTCAGCCATGGTTTATGCGGTAATACCAATAACGCGGTGGCTAACCTCAAGGAGTATAACCGTACCGTTCAGGCTACTTCTCCGGGCGCCTATATGATCCTGGAGCACTGGGGCAACGGCCAAGGTGAACTGATCAATGACGGTATGCTCTGTTGGACCGGAGCCGGACTTTGCGCGGCTTATTATCAGGTAGCTATGGGTTGGCTCAAACCGGATGACGGCGGTAATACGGACGCCCTCAACGGAGCGAACAAAACCGGATATGTGTCCTATGCGGAGAGCCATGACGAGGAACGCATGCAGTATAAGATGAAAGAATATGGAGCCGGCGATCTCAAAACCAATGAGTCCGCGCGCGTGGCACGTGTGCCCGCTTGCGTAGCATTCAATGTGTTGCTCAAAGGACCGCATATGCTCTGGCAGTTCGAGGAACTGGGATACGATGTATCTATCGACCATAACGGACGTACCGGCACCAAACCGAATCCGGCTAACAAAGGCTATTTCACCAACGAGGACCGTGTGGCGGCTTTCACCAAGTGCGCACAAGTGATCACGCTCCGTACACAGCTGATGCCGGATGCTTTCACCGGGAACCCTACGGTTAATATCGGCTCACGGGTAGCGCTGCGTACCATCCAATGGGGCGCTAACGTCTTTGCTGCGGCTAATTTCTCGGCTACGGACGACCAAACGCTGCAAATGCCTGCCGGCACATGGTATGATTATCTCAACGGTGCTACCAAGGCGTTGGGTACTTATACCCTCAAACCCGGCGAAGTGAAAGTCTTCACCGGTACTCCGGTGCAAGCTCCGACATTCGAGGATATTCAGAAACGCAATCCGCAAGGCTTGGAAGAGATCTTCGCGCAACCGGCTACCGAGAGCCAAAAGCTCCTCATTGACGGTCAAATCTATATCCTCCGCAACGGAGCGGTGTATAATATACAAGGTACGCGCGTGAGGTAATGTACATCGCCATAGCTGGAAATATAGGAGCCGGAAAGACCACGCTGACCAAGATGTTAGCGCGCTATTATGGTTGGGAACCGCGGTTCGAGTCCGTCAGTTTTAATCCGTACTTGGAGGATTATTACCACGACATCAACCGCTGGGCGTTCTGTCTGGAGACTTATTTCCTCAAAGAGCGCTTCAAGGACATGCTGGCAGTGCAGCGCGCTACGCATACCATCGTGCAGGACCGCTCCATCTTTGAGGGCGTGTATGTCTTCGTACGCAATAACTACGAGCGCGGAGACCTCTCACAACGCGATTTTGAGACCTTCATGGAGCTCTTTGACCTCATGAAATCGCAGATGAAAATGCCGGATATGATGATTTATCTCCGTAAATCCGTTCCGGCGCTCGTAGCCCAGATCCAGAAAAGAGGACGCGACTACGAGCAGCAGATGGAGATCGACTACCTCAAAGGGCTGAACGACAAGTATGAAGATTTCATCTTCCATAAATACGAAGGCAGGGTGCTCGTCATCGAGTCCGACCAAATGGATTTTGAAAATAACCCCGCGGATTTCCGCAAGGTCATCGACAAAGTGGATGCTGAACTTTTCGGCCTGTTCAGCGAAACAAACTGGAATAAATAACACATTAACCCCTCTCGGCGGCATAGGGGGTCCACAAAAAACGCGCATTTGCAAAGAAAATGAACGTTTTTTCGGGGAGAGCGGAGGCATCGGTTGCCCGTTCATTTAGCGGAGCGGTATAAACCATTGCACACCGATTGCCGAACGCGAATGCATATTGCTATAGCAGGAAACATCGGATGTGGCAAGACCACACTGACAAACATGTTAGCCAAACATTATGGCTGGGAACCCCGATTTGAATCCGTGGATTACAATCCCTATTTGTCGGATTTCTATACCGACATGGAGAGATGGTCCTTTAACTTGCAGGTCTATTTCTTGAACAAACGCTTCAAGGACGTAGTGGAGATCAGCCAATCGGGCAAGTATATCATTCAGGACCGCACTATCTACGAAGACGCGCGTATTTTTGCGCCGAACCTGCATGATATGGGATTTATGTCCGACCGCGATTTTGAGAACTATCAGGACCTGTTCGAACTGATGACCACGCTCATCAAGATGCCGGACCTGCTCATCTATGTCCGTGCATCCGTCCCCACGCTCGTGGCGCAAATCCAAAAACGTGCTCGCGGGTACGAGCAGCAGATCAAAATCGATTACCTCCAAGGCTTGAACGAGAAATACGAGAACTGGATTAAAGATTATAAAGGTAAACTCCTCATCGTGGAAGGAGACCGGATCAAGTTCGGCGATAACCCCGAGGATTTCCGTTGGGTCACCGACCGTATTGACGCCGAGTTGTTCGGACTTTTCCCATTTGAAACAGAAGAAAAAAAGGGTAAAGAGATTTGATGACGTTTCGTGAATTTTTGTTAGAGTATAGGTCGGAGGTCTTCTTGCCGGTTTTTCTTCGAGCACTGTTTTCAGCCGGATTTTTACAAGAGAGACCGGAATCAAGCCAAAGGATTGGTCCAAGAAAAATCATTAATAGTTCGACTTTAATGCAAAAAAATAGACCTAAAATCCGACTTATCTACAAAAAGTTCATAAAATATTCGACTTTGAAACAATTTTTGCATCAAACTCTTGCATATGTCAAAAAAAAGCAGTATCTTTGCACCGTTTTTAATCGTTCATGGTTCTCATGGGCGTTAAAGGCAAATGGAGTTAAACAATAAGTAGTTTTTGGGAGGAGCCCTTTGGGAAAAGCGCTCCTCTTTTATTTTGTCTTTTTTTTATGTGTGTATATGCGCTTGCGCGCGCTCTCCTTCTATTATGCCCTTTTTTCTCAACTTAGAGACAAAAAATGACATAAAAACTCAATTTTTCGTAAATTTTTGCATTTTACTATTGCGTATTTGTAAAATTTTTTATACCTTTGCACGTTGTTTGATTTAAAACGGATTTACCATGGAAATTTTTCTTCTCATTCTTCAACTTTTTGTAGTGTTTGGAGCGCTATGGTTAGGCTCGCGTTATGGCAGTCTGGCGTTAGGAGCTATCTCCGGTATCGGTCTCGCGATTTTGGTCTTCTGCTTCGGTATGAAACCGGGTACACCTCCGACGGATGTGATCTATATCATCATCGCCGCCATCACTTGCGCCGGTATGATGCAGGCTTCCGGCGGCATGGATTGGCTCATCCAGCTGACGGAGAAACTGCTTCGCCGCCATCCGGAGGGGATCACTTTCCTCGCGCCTTTGGCTACGTTCTTTCTGACCGTATTGGTGGGAACGGGCCATGTGGTTTATACCCTCATGCCTATTATCTGCGACATCTCTATTAAGAAAGGCATTCGCCCCGAGCGCCCCTGTGCGGTCGCCAGTGTCGCAAGCCAGCTGGGGATCATGTGTTCCCCTATCTCCGCTGCCGTGGTCGCCTTTGTCAGCATTTCCGGCATGAACGGTTTTGACGTCACTATCCCGCAGGTCCTCATGGTCAGCCTCCCTGCTTGTCTCATTGGACTGATGGCGGCTTCTCTGGCGTCCTTCAAACGCGGAAAGGACTTGGACAAAGACCCCGAATTTCAGGCAAAACTACAAGACCCCGACCAATACGCCTATATCTATGGTCACTCGGCTACTACCCTCGATAAACAGATCTCCCGCAAATCCAAATCGGCTGTCTATGTCTTCGCCGCTGCGTTGTTGCTCATCGTCATCTTTGCCGTTTTCCCCAATCTCCTGCCTTCGTGGGACGGCAATAAACTGAAGATGAACCTCGTCATCCAGATCGTCATGTTAACCGCCGCCGCGCTGATGATCATGATCAGTGGCGCCAAACCCAAAGAGGCGGTGCAAGGACCGGTCTGGCAAGCCGGTATGACTGCTGTCGTGGCTATCTATGGTATCGCGTGGATGGCGGACACTTTCCTCGGGCATTATATGACCCAGCTCGAAGCCGCACTCGGAGGTATAGTGGGGCAGTATCCTTGGATGATCGCTATCGTCTTCTTTGTCGTTTCGATCCTCATTAACTCACAAGGTGCCGTCGTTGTGGCAATGCTCCCTCTTGCGTACCAACTCGGAATACCCGGACCGGTACTTCTCGGTGTTCTGCCCACTATCTATGGCTATTTCTTCATCCCCACTTATCCTTCCGATGTGGCTACGGTGAACTTCGACCGGACCGGTACAACGCATATTGGCAAGTACCTCCTCAATCACTCCTTTATGATGCCGGGACTCATCTGTGTTGCCGTTTCCACCCTCGTGGCATACCTCCTTGCGATGCTCCTCTTTTGATGAATAATAACCTCACCTCATTACAATTCGCTACGAACGAGGTCGAGTTGGCGTTGGATAGGATGTTTCATCCATTCGGGGATGGAGTCGCCGACATATTCGCTGAAGCGTCCGCAGACATCTATTGTGCGGTCGATGATCAAGTTGGCTTCTTTGTCATCCACACCGATCTCGGCAGCTACAGCGAGCATGTCCGCGCGGGATATATGCAGCCTCTTGCCGTTGACTGACATCTGGTGACGGCGCGTGAAACCGGAGCCCACGGCAAAAGACATATCGTACGCCGGCGAGAGTTTCCATATCCCGTCTGTGTCCATGAGGAACTCAATGTTCTTGGTATGGTCATCTTGGTTACAACCGATGACGTTAAACACCATGCGGCGAAAGGCTTCGACCATCTGCGGCTGGGGTAATCGCAAGCCCCGCATGACGCGGAAGAGTTGTTCGTAGGACCAAGAGTCGGGTTGATTGTAGTCATAATGTGCCATACCGCACAGGGACACCATGTGTACGCGATGCGACCCGCCAATCCGGTCAAAACGGCGTGTCATGAAATGGTGTCTTTTGCCGTCCTCCAAAAGGCGGGACTCCATCATCTCTATACCGCAATCCAAGACCATCTTATAGTACGCATATTCGAGGCAACCGTAATTGGTTGTTTCGCTATATAGACCGGGGTTGTTCTCGTCCACACCATCCAGTTTGAGTAACCAATGCTCGTATCCATCCGGTGCGTCCACTTGCCCCGAACGCAAATCACCTGTTTCCCTGTTGTAGGCTACAACAGCTTTGGGTCGCGCACCTCCGGCGGATGTTCCTACGCGCAGAATAGTGAGAAGCGCTTCATCGTCCGTATTGAGGTTGGTGTTCATCGCCATGCGGTTACTCATCACCTCTTCTGCGGCAGCTACCAGACCGTCCAGATCTATCTCTACCTGTTTATTCAGATCCTTACGTTCCTGCGGCTCAAAGCGCAAGGCTCCCATCGCGCGCGATCCTTGATAGAGTAGTCGCTCTATGGTAGTAAAGGAGTCCTTCGGTCGCCCGGAGCGCTCTAACCAATGATTGATGATAGCTGTACCGAACCGATCCGGCAGACAGTCAGCTATGAAGCCCGGCAGACCTTTGTATGTCTCGCGCGGGAGATGCGAGAAGTCGTAGATCAGTCCTGCTACAGGTGTCACGAAGAGCGGCGAAGGGTTGTAACCGCTACGGATAAACTCCGGCGTATATTCCATACGAATACGCCCGGAGGAATCTTCGGCTATGGAAGCCATGTGCAGATCCCATAGATAAATGTTTGCATAATCAATCATGACGCGGATAAATATGTTTCGGGGTTTTACCTGCTCGTTTGGCAATCAGTAACGGACTAACCATGGCTTCGGTCTCAAACTGATTGAGTATTTCCAGTTTGTTGAGCACGCGCAGGATAGCGATGATGGACTCCATCTTCATGCCCTTTCCGCTCTCTACTTGCACGATTGTGGAGCGCGAAAGTCCTGCCCGCTCCGCCAGTTGCTGCTGGCTCAGATGGGCGTTGATGCGCATTTGTTGCAACTGCTTGCCGATATAGACTAACAGTGCTTCATTTGTCATGAAATAGTCTATCATAATATGTAGTAGATTTGCGACAAAATATGCTTATTTTGATTGATATGTCGTTGTTTTCAATCAAATTCGGTGCAAAATTACAAATAATAATTGATATATGCAAATAAATCGGGCGGAATTGATGATTTTTTTCTCAATTTCGCCCGATTCGAGTGTTAAACTGGGCGGAATTGATGTGTTTTATACTTAATTCCGCCCTGTTCAGGCGTTAAAGTGGGCGGAATTGATATGTTTTGTGTCTAATTCCGCCCGTGTGATTGAAAATTTTCGATTTGTTGTTCACAAAGAACACAAAAGGGTACAAAACGGCAAAAATGCAAAATATTCGTTCAATATACGGGTAAAACAATAAATCTTTGTTTAATTTGGCGAATTTGTGAACTTTTTCTTGCGTATGTCAAAATATTGTAGTAATTTTGCAGCATGATTCAGCATTTTTTGGATTATATAGCCATAGAGCGTAAGTATTCGCAACGGACGGTAGAGGCTTACCGCGATGATCTGCGGGACTTCTGCCGGTTCTTAGGATGGGAGCCGGAGGAGTTCGACCCGAAGTACGTGGGGGAAGACGACGTGAAGACATGGATGCTGGAGATGTTGGAGGAAGAGAAACAGTCTCCCCGTTCGGTCAAACGGAAATTATCCGCACTCCGCAGTTTCTATAAGTACCTCCTGCGTTTGGGAAAAGTGTCGAAGGACATCACCGCGCGTGTGACCCCGCCTAAAGCCGACAAACCGTTGCCGGTCTTTTTCCGTGAATCGGAGATGGCGGAGGAAGAGGCGCGTTCGGCTGTCAGTATTCAACAGTCGGATGAGAAGGATTATTTTGAGAATCTCCGCGATGCGCTGATTATTGAGATGCTGTACCAAACGGGAATGCGTCAGGCGGAGTTGTTGGGTCTGACGGATGCGGATTTGGATCTGAGCCAAGGGCAAGTGCGGATTTTCGGTAAACGCCGCAAAGAGCGCGTTGTGCCTATCGGCGACAAACTGGTTGCGCAGATAAAAGAGTACCTCTCTGCCCGAGAGGATGTGCAAAGGGATAATGAAGGTGCTAAAAGCGGGCGAACCTTCTTTGTGAAGAAAAACCGTTCCGGCGAAATCGTGCCGATGACGAAAAACACCTTATATAATATAGTACGCGCGCGTATGGGTGAAGTATCGACCCTCAAAAAACATTCTCCGCACGTGCTCCGTCATACGTTTGCCACCACGATGTTGGATAACGGAGCAGACATCCGAACGATCCAAACGCTACTCGGTCATGCCTCCCTCAGTACCACCCAAGTTTACACGCATACGACCTTCGAACAGGTGAAAAAAGCGTATATGGAGGCCCATCCAAGGGCAAAAAGCAAAAAAAATGACTAAAAAATGCATTTTTTTGCAAAAAAATTTGGTCATATCAAAAAAAAGCAGTACCTTTGCACTCGCTTTCGATCGAACGAATTACAATGATGGTGCTCAGCGGTGCAAAATCGTAAATCGTAAATCGTCAAATCGTAAATGCTTTTGCCTCTATAGCTCAGTTGGTAGAGCACTAGATTTGTAATCCAGCGGTCGTTGGTTCGAGTCCGACTAGAGGCTCTTCCCCAAGAGGGGGAAAAAGAATGTTCTTTGAAACTTGGGTGTGTTCCAGAGTGGCCAAATGGGGCAGACTGTAAATCTGCTGTCTTCGACTTCGGTGGTTCGAATCCATCCGCACCCACATTACAACGCGGCAGTGCTGCTCGCGACGCGAAAGTAGCTCAGTCGATAGAGCACTAGCCTTCCAAGCTGGGGGTCGCGGGTTTGAGTCCCG
>CAMNCW010000023.1 GCA_946534715.1 uncultured Bacteroidales bacterium
AAAAGTGGTCGCTATAGAGGCTAATTATTTCCGCACATTACCGCTCCATCATTCGCAGGAAGAGATAGAGCGTAATGAGAACTTCTCCATCTTCCGCTATAATATAATTCCTTCGTTTGAGTTTACGCAGGAATTACTCAAACAAGGCGCTAATCTCGAAGTCCTCAGTCCTCAATGGTATAGAGATGAGTTTGCGGAAAAAATAGCCCAAATGCATCAAATATATAAATAATTTGCATTTTTCTACTTCACTTTCATCTTATGGAAGTGATAAGTAGTAATTTTGCAGCGTGATCCGGAAAAGGTCACGCTGAACTTTTAATTTTATACAGTTATGAACAACGAACTAATTAGTGAAGATAGCCTATTGGCTATGTCATGGAAAGACAAAGTTTTGTTCCTTGCTGCTCATCGTGCGGAAGATGAACTACTCCGCGCATTCTTGCGGACTAAGTCCGAGGAAGAGTGGTGGAAAGAAGGATTGTACGATAAAGAACCATCACAGAATTTAGACCGTGCCATTGGAAAAGTCATTTGGGAACGCAACGAGTTTACACACCATCACGATATTATTGAGCAGCCTAAATACCGCCCGGTGAAGGAACTGCTGCACGATTTTCACGGAACAGGCAATCGGCAGAAAGCACGCAAGGAAATGCAAGTGCGTTTAAGGTACTTAACCGCTTATGAGCAAAAGCAGATTTTGTACGCTTTCATGGATTCATTGGCAAAAAAAGACCGCGATTTTGCATGTAAGTATTTGGACAAGTACTATGATCCCATGTACCAGTTGGCACTCGAAACCATTTGGGGGTTACACCATGATTCTGAAGCGGCAAAGGTCGTTACGCACTATGCTTCAGATAAGTTCATAAAGGCGCATTTTGATGAACTGGTAAAGGACTATCGCTATTTACCTGTGCGCCTACGAATGCCTGCGGACTATCCTGTTGATCGTGCCCAACTGGAGTGGCATGAACTCATCCACCTTTGCGCCCGGCAACACTTGCCAATTACAGAGGAAGAAGCTTTCGCAATTCTTTCCAACGTGATACATTTACAGTTGATCCGTGAAAACGTGGCTTTTGACGGGGATTCTCTACTCCGTTTGGCGTACGTTAGAGGAATACTTTGGGCACTCGGAGAACTTGGTTTCCAAAATCTCGTTTTGCGCTTCTATGTTGAGAACGAGCGTACAAAACCTCTATTCCGTTCCGGCGATAAGGATGCTATCGCTTGGGAAATCCGCGAACAGATTTACCACGATGGCTTTTGTACCTCACACAAATTAGGAACGAATGAGGATGTTGAAAGTCGTGAACTTGCAAAACAATATATTGTTGAAGCCGATGAATAGTCGATTTTTAATGAAATAACAATAATATACGCATTTTTATGGGTAAAAGTTTGTATATTTCAAATTTTTATTGTAATTTTGCAAGCAAAATTTTTAGCAATGTTAATCATGAAAGACAAATATGAAGTAATCTTAATTGTCCTCTCAAGAAGATAATTATTCCTAAAGGTAGCAAGGAACGTTTCAAAATGCTGAAAGGTTTCAAAGGCTATTGAAGGATTATGTTAGAAGACAATTAAATAAATTTGCAATAAATATGAGTAAGATTGGAGATTCATTTTCTCGCCGCGTTGGGCATATTGCCGGTAACTGGGCAGGCTATTCTATATTTGGTGACAAAGGTGCAGATGCTCGTCGCCACATCATTCAGGACGCTCGCGCTGACGCTATTCGCGAACGAGAATCGCAAATAGCTCGGGCAAAAGACAGAGCTGATTTGAACGCTATTGATGCCGCCGTATTGAGAAATGTAGATGCCGTGATAGACGGTGAATTTTCGGACAACCCCCAAGAACTTGTTAAGCATTTAATGACCCTGATTGTTCAAGTTAAGACGAATTCCTTCAAAGCCCGGAGCGATGAAGAAAAGATTCGTACAAAATATACAATGGCTGTTTTGGCGAAACTTGAGCAAGGTCTTACATTATTAGAATATCTTGATCCAATGAATTCTCGTTTGGACTTTATTACATGGCAGTACTTGTGCGCAAAATGGCGCAAGATATTCTCTATTCGACGAGGCAGTTTTTCAGAAGATGGGAAAAAATTATTATTGGGTTTTGGGATGTTAGTTTTTGTAATTATCTTTGGCTTTATTTGTGCGATAGCAGAAAAAGGCAAATTTGATAAGGATATGATTATGCCGACTATTGTCCTTGCAATCGGAGCAGTATTGTTACTCTTCGCTATCAAATATTCAATCTTGGGTATTTGTTTGTGGTTTCATAAATTAAAGCGGAAACGTATATATAAGCAAATGGTTCTTGCAGCAGGAATTGACGCTCCTGCGCGGGAAAATACAAAACAAGAGCCATCGCATGAGGAGGCAAAGCCTGTTGTTGAAACTAAAGAGGCTCCGATAGTCGAAGCAGAAAAAGAGGTTGTTGAGAAAACATATATGGAAAGTGCATACGATTTGCTATGGAACAAATTTGGATCTTCTCATCCAATTTTATCCAGAGGCTATAAAATTGCCAATAATGATGAGCAAAAGGATATCCTTATTTTGGGATTTAACCCTCACATGATAGGTAATAGCAAATCTATTGTATACCGTTTCCCTAATGTAGAGCATCCATATCCATACTTAGTAAAACAAATGCTTGTTTCACCTGAAAATAACTTAATGGAACGAAGCACATATTTGGATATGTTCGGCTTTAAGGAGCCTAACCACGATGTAGCGATGCAGAACATCATCTGCAATCCCAGAGTGTTTGGTTACGTAGCCGCACAGGTTGCTCTAACTCAAGATATTATTGAGGATGTCATCCGCCCTAAGCTGATAATTGTTTTAGACCAAGATCTTTGGGCATTCTTTGGAAAGGTCAAGGGATTGACTTGGATGGGATATAGTTTCAAGTCCTTGGGTGACCTTAATGGTTATGAGTTGTGTGAAATTACCGGTTTTACTAAAGCTAAAGACCGGATTTCACAAGATAGCCGCTTGGCATCTTCTCTTGTTGGAACAAAGATTCTATTTACTGACGGGCAGCATGTAAGCAAGTTCCCGAAGCCGGAAGAAATTATAAAATATATTTATTGATTATGATAGCCTCCTATCCTGATAGTTTTAAAAAGTTGCTTGATGAGTTCAAAGGAAGCGAGCCTAGTAATTATATTGGGCAAGGAAATCCAGGCGCTAAGATACTTATTATTGGCAAAGAAACCACCACTACAAAGGAGCCTTTTGTTTCTTTTGAAACATATGACAACTTTTCGACTTGGCAGAAGAATCAAAGAAATCAAATTGATTTTTCCGATGTTCCAGATTGGGAAACAACAAATCTTCCTTTAGCCGAGAAATACAATCCTTTATTCCCTTATAATTCACATCGTGTTGGTTGGAGCAAGACTTGGGATGCCTATCAAAAATTTGTCAATTATTTATTACCAGAAGAGATTGTTGCAAAAAGAGGACAACAATACAACTTTTGGCAATACTCATTCATTACAGAATTGAGTACGAACAATATGAATTATAGCCGTCCAAATCGACTAACTGCAGATTCGGTAAATGCAAGATTAAATGGCATATTCCAACAAGATTTTTTTCAACAATTTCCAATTATAATTTTTGCTGTTTTCAGGTACTATGATTGGTACAAAATAGACATTGAGAATTGCTTTAATCAAAAGCATATAGGTCCACCTGTCCTTGATAAACATAATGGCAGAATACCTGAATTTATTCACGAGCATATCAATTTTTCGCCGGATGGTAAAAAACCACGCTTGTTGTTGCATACCAATCATTTCGCCATGAGGAGTCATGATTTTATAAAAGCAGTAGCTGATGAATGCAAAAAGTTCATGGATAAATATGGCATATCCATTTTAAAGTCCGCCAAATGACTACTCTTTTAGTTAATGTTCAATTATTCATTCAAATTTGATATTAACTGCTGACTCGTGACGAGTCGGCGGTTTCCTTTCTGTCACGCTTGTTCGCCCTTCGTCGGAAGCGATGATCAACGATTAAGTTACTGCGTAACAAATGCATAGTTTTCGTGATAATATGGTCTATAGGTCAATTGGAAACCTATATTTTGACCAAAAATGCAAAAAAAATGAAAAAAGTTGCAAAACAGGTGATAGATTTTGCAACTTTTTGGACTATATATAGAGGGGGTATTGAAATTGAAGCAATAATGTCGCGAGAGTGGTTTGAGAGTGAAGGAGTGCGACGGAACGCACTCCGAGTGAAGTGCCCGAATAGTTCCCACTATGAGGACAAGCACGAACATAGAACAAAAGATTGACTGCAGTTATATTAAGTGGTGTTCTATTCCTTATTCTTAATAATCATACACCTTTCAACATCGGTCTAAAATCGTTTCAAACAGCAGACCTTGCGCTGACGTTGCGCGTAGGTTAGAGGGATGTAGGAACAATGCCCAAATCT
Source organism: uncultured Bacteroidales bacterium (assembly GCA_946534715.1). Classification (GTDB taxonomy): domain Bacteria; phylum Bacteroidota; class Bacteroidia; order Bacteroidales; family Paludibacteraceae; genus Colicola. Next base: position 4,482 of record CAMNCW010000023.1, read on the forward strand.
TAAAAATCGGAAACTTTTGAGGGCGAGAACAAGTCGATTCTTGTGTTTCTATCCTCCCGTATCTGTCCCGTATCCGAGTCGTACGCGGCAGGTAAGCTTGTCGTGAGAGGCGGAATCTTAATAATCGGAAACTTTTTTATTACTTATCTCCTCCCCGAATCTCTGACGCGGAGATGCCGAGGTTTTGGCGGATGTAACGGCTGAGATGAGCAGTGGAGGAGAAATCAAAACGATATGCGATGTCGGTCAAGGTCAGCGAACGGTCACGGAGAAGACGGGCTATCTCAACCGAGGTGTAGCGGTTGATCCAATAGGCAGCTCCGGAACCGCTGATGGACTTGCAGGTCTCAGAGAGGTATTTGGGCGTGACGCACAGTTGGTCGGCATAGTACGCGATGTCGCGATGTGCTCTGTAATCGCCGCGCTCCAACATCTCAAGAAAGCGGTTCATGAGGTGCGCGTTCTGGTGGGTAAGGTCGTTGGACTCGGCGTATATCTCTGCATGAAAATCAAAGAAATCAATGATCATCGCTTGCACGGCATTGAGCGTCAGGTCGAGATAAAAACGATGTCCTTTTTCCGCGCAACGCGTACGCACGTATTCCATATTCTCTTTGCATCGCTCAGCTTGCCGTGCGTTGAGGTGCATGACCGGATCGTTGAAGAGCATCATGTGTCCGCGTGTGCCGTAATTAGAGAGCGGCAACGCCATCTGGATAAACTCCGGCGTGACATAGACGGTAATCGTCTGAAAATCAGGGCTTGCATCGGCTATCTGCGCGTTCTCGCTTCGCTGCATAATGATGCAATCCCCGCGCTGCAAAGGGAACGACGCACCGTTGAAAAGCAGCGTCGCTGTTCCCTCCAAGCACAAAGCGTGCGTCAGATAACCCGTGTGCGCGAGTTGCAAATCCGTGGATAATATGTCCGCAAACTCAATGGGTTGCATTCTTATTGTGCTTTTGCTTTCTCAACAAGGCGTTTGCCGAGGTCGAACGCTTTCTGCAAATCCTGCGGGAAACGGGTCTCGCGGATATGCGCACGGGTCGGTTCGTCCACGGCCGTCTCGTATTTGGAGTAGTCGTTGAACTGGTATGTCTCGTGCGAACAGAGCATTTCCGGCTGACCGCCGAAGATACCCAATACGCGGTTGCTCTCGCCCAAGATGATGTCGTAGTGCAAGGGTTGCATTAAGTTCTCCGGTGCGTTCATCGTGTATATCGTAGCGCATTGGAGCGGCTTGCGGATGAGCGGTTTGGAGTAGTCGTTGTAATTGACCGCAGGGAAGACCAACCGCTCGATGAACGCGCGCGCCATGCCGGTCGGAAACGAATCATAGACAGGCGAACCGATAACCAGCACATCGGCGTTGATGGCCTTCTCCAAAACGGGTTGCAACTCGTCCTTGAAACCGCACAGACCATTTGCAGTATTGCCCTTACGTTTGCAAAGAAAACAACTCATACAGCCTTTGTAATTTAGACCGTAGAGATGGATCATTTCCACTTCTGCTCCGGCTTCCTGTGCGCCACGCATGGCGGCTTCCAACATCTGCGCAGTATTTTTGTTCTTGCGCGGAGAACCGTTGATAAAGATAGCTTTCATTGCGTAACTATTATTATTTGATTTCCTCCAAAGCACCTGTGGCGGAGTCGATGATGAACCCGCGGACGGTGACGTCTTTCGGAATGAGCGGATGCGTCTGAATGGTCTTGACGGTCTTGCGGACGGACGTCTCTGTGTCGCGGAATCCTTCGAGCCAATGGTTGAGGTCGATGCCGCATTCGCGGATGATGTTGAGCGTCTCGTCTTTGATGCCGCGTGCTTTCATAACATGGTGGAAATGGCTGTAACTCATGTGACACGCGCCACATTGGGAATGTGCGACCACCATGATCTCCTCCACGCCTAATTCGTAGATTGCCACTATCAGACTACGCATAGCCGAATCAAAGGGTGTGATAATTAGTCCGCCGGCGTTTTTGATGATTTTCGCATCGCCGTTCTTGAGTCCGAGAGCCGCAGGGAGCAGTTCTGTGAGACGCGTGTCCATGCACGTCAAAACGGCTAATTTCTTGTCGGGGTATTTGTCGGTCAAATACCGCTCATAACTCTTGTCCGCCACAAACTGACGGTTGTAATCAATAATTTGGTCTATCATACTAAATTCCGGTTAAATTCGTGTCATGTGGTAACCCAGACGTTTGAGTTGCACGGCAACGCCGAAGAGATACAACTGATGCAGACAGGCGACGTAAGCAAGGAATGCCTCTTTCGTGCCCGGCTCGATGGACTGATGCATCAGACCGTTATGAACGCGCGAGGCGCACTCGCTGACAAGTTCTTCGGTCGCAGCAAAATCCTTGGCGGATAGTTTGAGCAGGTCACGGCGGATATACTCGTCCATGGCATCATAGCCGCGTTTGTCCCGCAGATAAAGATACAGGTCCTCTTTCGCGGCGTAGTATTGCCAGTTGTCATCCCACATCTTTGCAACCGCCATGCCGATATACATCATCCATCCGAGCGAGGCGATAGGGTAGTGCTGAAACTCCCGCACACCATCCGGGATATAGGCATTGGCAATCGCTTCCCATTTGTCCTCCACATCGGGGCACTCCGGCAAACGCTCGTCTATTTCGTTGATGCTCAGCAAATACTGCTGTAAGTCGCTGTGTATCAGTTCTTCCAACGAATCCATGTCTGTTTGTTTTTGTAATGGTTAGGTAACCTATCAGATATTCTTGCCCAATTCGTACGCCTCTTGCAGTTTGGCATTGCCGGCAATCTCTTTCGGATCATTCACGCCGCCGCAGAACAAATGGGCTTTGAGCGCGCATTTTTCGTAACAATCAATCCATCCTTGCAAACCGCTTTCGGCACGTTTGGGTGTGAACTCCTCCTCCTCGGCGGCGGTGGTCAGCAGATAGATGTCGCGGAAACGGTAATCCTTCGGGTACATGGCGTTCATCCGGTCGATAAGCGTCTTCATCTGACCCGACATCTCATAGTAATAAATCGGCGTTGCCCAGCACACGACATCGGCATTGAGCACGCTCTCCATGATCGCCGGCACATCGTCCTTGAACACGCACGCACCTGTTTCCTGGCACTTGAGGCAACCAATACAGAACTTAATTTCTTTGCCTCTCAGCGAGATTAGTTCCACTTCATGTCCGGCACTCTTGGCACCTTCTGCAAACTGCTCCGCCAGAGCGTGGCTGTTCGATCCCGCACGGAGACTTGTAGAAATAACAACTACTTTCATATTTTTACATTTATTCATTTTATTATTTACGCATTTCTAATATCACGAGACACCGACGAGATACCGTATTTACTCTTCTATCTTAATTATAAGGATGCCATATAAGCCATGTGAGTCCAAGTCCGACGAAAGAACAATGCTCCGGTCCGGAAACATGCGGGTTGGTCTGATACAGATTAAATCCTCCGTACAGATCCAGTTGCACACGGGGATGGACTGCATATGTGACACCTAAGTCAAAATTGATGTCACTATGGGTATGAACTTGGTTCTTTTCATTGACCGCATCGCAATCGAACAATGCAAATGCCTCCACAAACAAGCCCAGCCGGTCCGTGGGCATAAAATTGATGCAAGCAGAGGGTAATATATCCGGCACAGGCGCCCATTCCGACCAATTGACACCGATATCATAACTGATTGACAGCCATTCCAATATCTCGTTTTCGAAAAGCAAAAACGCACCCCCGTAGAAAGGTGTTTGTTTCGCAATCGCAGATGTAACCGGTATTCCTGCGTTGACCAGGAATGCAATACGGGGGATCCATTTCTTATCCAACTCGCCTCCATAAAGCTTACATAGCTGGAACTTACTGCCCAAATACATATAAGACGGTTGGTAGAGCGGATCGTTCGGCCAAGGTATCGCACTATTGGGTTTGTCGTTGATCAGCATTTGTCCGGCATATTCTAACCGCATCTCTATTTTCTCATGCACGCCGAAACGGAACAGCGTATTGGGCAGCAGAAGAAAATGTGCATCAAGCATATGCGTCACTTCAAATCCTGTCTCACACTGGATGTACCCTTTGCCTAAAACCTCCGCCCCCACTCCCGGACGGTCTGCGGAGAGCCAGATCTCATTCATCTCGGCATGGTGATGTTCACCTTTCTTGTTGAAGCTCCACAACGAGTCAGGCAGATGGATTTCTGCGTGCATTCCTATGGAACAAAACAAACCGATGAGAAGCAAAAGCCGTTTCATGCTGCAAAGGTACTACTTTTTTTTCATATATGCAAATAAAAAGAGGAAAAAGAAAAAAAAGAAGGTTGTCCTTCTTCTTAAACTTTTCTAAGCACGCTTGTGCTTACAAAAGAAAAAAAAGAAGGTTGTCTCCCGACAACCCAATCTTTTCATTTAACCTTAAATCTAATACCATGAAAAACACGATGCAAAGGTACTGCTTTTTGACGATATGACCAAATGTTTTTGCAAAAAAGTGTCAAAAAACTAAAAAATGCTAAATTCGGTTGACAAAATGGCAGTATTAGTCGCAAAGTGAGAATAAATCTTCACGCGGGTTTACTAACATTACAGGCACCAAAGCGCGCTGGATGGCTTTGCGCTCCGGCGGACCAAAAAGAATGTCATCCAAGCCGTAATCTCTGCTGGCGGTTAGAACCAAAAGGTCATGCGTAAAATCTCTTTGCCGCTCAGATGCTTCGCGTATCAGACTGAAACTGTCCTTGCGCGCCATCACCACCTCATACGAAATGGCTTCGCCTGTTTTCTCCGTTACCGCCTTGATATGCGTGACCATCCGGTTGACGTTCTGCCGGGCGTGGGAGCCGTAGTCGTTCGCTTGCAGGAGGATGATATGCGCTCCCGTTTTGCGCGCCAAATACGTGCAAATCTCCGCTTTATAGGTCTCTTCCTCCAGCATCGAAACGGGCACTAAAAGCCGCCGGAGAGGTTTGATGGTCATGGTCGGCGTCACGAATACATAAGGTCTCCGCTCCTCGCGACAGGCATCCAGATGCCGCTGAATGACGCGGGATTTGTTCTCGCATTCGATCAACCGTATATCTTCGTTATTATCCCAAATCATATTATTCCTCTTTCTGGTTTTTCTTTTGATCCATCATGTGATGGTATTGCACGGCGGCGTTGGCATGGTTGCTGAACGACGAGGAGAAGGTGTGTGTGCCGTTCAGTTCCGGGTTCGCGCACATAAACAGGTAATTGGTCTTCGGCGCATTCAGCACGTAATCCATCGACCGTGGTTGCGCACAACGGATCGGTCCCGGCGGCAGACCCTTGTAACGATAGGTGTTGTACGGCGAATCGATCTGCAAATGCCGGTATAGAATACGGCGCAACGTGAAGTCGCCCGAGGCATAGATAACCGTCGGACATGCCTGCAACGGCATTCCTTTCCTGATGCGGTTGAGGTACAAACTGGCGATGATCGGCAGCTCTTTCTTGTTGTTGCTCTCCGACTCGATGATCGATGCCAAAATAGACACTTCTACGGGGCTCAGACCGATCTCTTTGGCTTTGGCGGAGCGCTCGTCGTTCCAGAAACGCTCGTACTCCGTCTTCATCCGGTCGAAGAGCTGTTTGGGCGTAATCGTCCAATAGACCTCGTATGTGTTGGGGATGAAAAGGCATCGGCTCGTCTCTTTGTTGAAACCGTACTGCTCCAAGAACGCTTCGTCCTCCAGGTGGCTCAACAGCGTTGTGCTGTCCATCATGAGATAGGATGACACTTTGCCGGCTAACTGCTCGCGGGTGCGCACGGTGTTGTTCCAGGTAATCTTAACCGGCGTCTGTTTGCCCATCTTCAGGCGTTCGATCAGTTCGCGGTTGCTGATGTTGTTCTCAAACGTGTAGTGCCCCGGCTCGGGGTAGTTGAAATGCATCAAACGCGCATGAAGCAGCACGTCACGGTGGCTGCCGATGTTATAATCGCCTTCCATCATCGTCAACACCTGTTCGATCGTCGTGCCCGGATAGATGCTGTAGCTATGCGGCTGATCGTCCACCGAGCGGAAGTTGCTTACCTCCAAGCGATAGTAATGTTTCATCGCGATCGTCGTTACCACGGAAGCCAATATGCCTATCGTGATCAGCCCTGCACGCAGAAAATATCTCTTCTTAAATTCCATATTCTTTTTATTTGCCTCCCACTAATCGTTTGATCTCGGATAGTTTGTTTAGTGCCTCCAGAGGAGTTAAGTTATTGATATCAAGGCTCTTCACCTCGTCGCGTATCTGCTCTAAAACAGGGTCGTCGAGTTGGAAGAAACTGAGTTGCATGCCCTCTCTCGTCTCGCCGATATGCTCGATCGGTTTGGCTATGTCGCCGTTCTTCGCTGCGCGTTCCAAATCAGCCAGAATATGATTTGCACGCTCCACGATAGATGCCGGCATGCCCGCTAATTTGGCTACATGAATACCGAAACTATGCTCCGAACCGCCGCGTACCAACTTGCGCAGGAAAATCACCTTGCCGTTCACTTCGCGCACCGAGACATTATAGTTGCGGATCCGCTCGAAGGTCTTTTCCATCTCGTTCAACTCGTGGTAATGGGTCGCGAAAAGCGTCTTCGCATGACCTCTGTTCTCATGGATATACTCCACAATCGCCCAAGCAATCGAAATACCGTCATACGTACTCGTTCCGCGTCCCAACTCGTCGAAAAGTACCAGACTGCGCTCCGATAGGTTATTCAGAATAGACGCCGCTTCGTTCATCTCCACCATAAAAGTCGATTCGCCGAGGGATATATTGTCGCTGGCACCCACGCGGGTGAAGATCTTGTCCACAATACCGATGGACGCGCTTTCCGCCGGCACGAACGAACCCATTTGTGCCATCAGCACAATGAGCGCCGTTTGCCGGAGCAACGCCGATTTACCCGCCATGTTCGGACCGGTGATGATGATGATCTGCTGGCCGTTATTATCTAATAGCACATCGTTCGCCACGTATTGTTCGCCGATGGGCAACTGTTGCTCGATCACCGGGTGACGACCCTGACGGATATCAATCACCAAACTGTCATTCACTTCCGGACAGACGTAACGGTACTCTTCGGCTATCGTCGCAAAACCTAACAGGCAATCTAATTGCGCCAGCACATTCGCATCCAACTGCATCTGTGGCACCCATTCCGAGAGGGCGAGCATCAACTCCTGATACAAGCGGTTTTCGATGATCTGTATCTTCTCCTCCGCACTCGTTATTTTCTCCTCGTACGTCTTCAGCTCGTCGGTGATGTACCGCTCGGCGTTGACCAGCGTCTGTTTGCGGATCCACTCCGGCGGCACTTGGTCTTTGTACGTGTTGCGCACCTCGAGATAATAGCCGAACACATTGTTATAGCCTATTTTGAGGCTCTGAATACCGGTTCGTGCTATCTCGCGTTGCTGGATCTGCAGGAGGTACTCCTTGCCGTTCGTCTGTATCGCACGCAGTTCGTCCAGTTCCGTATCAACACCTCGTGCGATGATGTTCGGGCGGCCTTGCGCCAAAGGCGGGTCGGGCACGATCTCACGCTCTATACGGCTTCGCATCTCCGAACAGGGATCCAATTCGCTGCCTAAAAGCGACAGAAAATCATTCTCTCTGGCTTCCTCGCACACCTCTTTGATCGGTTTGACAGCCCGCAAAGCCCGACCGAGTTGTACCATCTCCCGCGGACCAATACGTCCCGTGGACACTTTGCTCACAATACGCTCCAAATCACCCACTTGGCTCAACGCGTCCCGTAGTGTCTCACGCGCTTCCGGGTGTTTGAACAGGTATTCCACCACCGTCTGACGGTTGCGGATGTGCCGCACGCTCTTCAGCGGAAAAGCGATCCACCGATGCAGCAGTCGGCCGCCCATCGGAGTGATAGTGCGGTCAATAATATTGTACAGCGTTTTGCTCTCTTCCGTCTGACCGCCGGTTAACTCCAGATTACGGATCGTAAACCGGTCGAGCCACACGTATTTGTCTTCCTCGATGCGGCTAAGGTGTTGAATATGACCCGTTTGGAGGTGTTGCGTCATATCCAGGTACATCAATATACCTCCTGCGGCGGTCACACCGGCAGGCATCTTCTCCAAACCGAATCCTTTGAGTGACGAGACACCCCAAAGTTTCTGCAAACGCTCTTTCGCAGTGCTCTCCACCAGCATCCAGTCCTCTAACTCAAACGTGAAATACTTGTTGCCGAACAGGTTCTCCACTTCCGCCTTGCGGCCGCGCAGATACAACACCTCTTTCGGCGCAAAATTCGTCAGCAGCTTGTCTATGTAGTCGCTTTCGCCTTGGCCGGCTACGAACTCGCCGGTGGAAATGTCCAGGAACGCAACACCGATCTGGTGTTTCTCAAAATGCAGACAGGCTACCCAGTTGTTCTCTTTCTGCGTCAGCGTCGTGTCCGAATAACTGACACCCGGCGTCACTAACTCCGTCACACCGCGTTTGACCAGTTTCTTCGCTAACTTCGGATCCTCCAATTGGTCGCAGATCGCCACACGCAGACCGGCACGTACCAATTTCGGCAAATACGTGTCCAAGGCATGGAAGGGAAAACCTGCCATCTCCAAAGCCGGAGCACTACTACTGCCGCCGTTCGAACGATGCGTCAGCGTGATATTCAGTATTTTCGATGCACGCACCGCATCCTCTGCGTACGTCTCATAAAAATCGCCACAACGAAACAGCAACATCGCATCGGGGTATTGTGTCTTGATATCCCGAAACTGTTTCATCATCGGAGTTAATTCTTTGCCGTCCGGCACGATTTTTCCTTCTGCCATATAATTATCAATTATCTAAGGTCCACTGTTATTTTCAAATTAAACCGTCTTCCAGTCAAGTAATTCGGGCTCGCCCATTGTTGGTTATACGCGTCGGCTACCCAGAAATACGAGTTGACATTCCGCCAACCCACCAAGTTGAATACCTCGAACTGGATTGCCCATTGTTTGACGTGCTTCGCACCCGGGCTGCGCATGAACTTGGCGGTTTGCGCGTTGAAGACGTACGTCGCGCCCAAATCAATACGTTTGTATGTCGGCATGCGACCCCAAGAGGCGTTGTTCCGCGGTGCGTAGTAAGGCTGACCCTCGGCAAACTGCATCTTCAGGTGGAACTTCAACTGCGGCAATTGCGGCAAATAATCTTGGAATAACATCGAGAAATTAAACCGCTGTTCCGTCGGAGAAGGAATCCAAACACCCGGCACGCTGCCGTTCACCAACCGTTGGCGGGCTACCATCGTCGAGAAGGAGATCCAACTGTCTGCGCCGGGCACTAATTCGCCGTATAACTTCAGATCCAAACCGCCGGCATAACCCTCGGAATCGTTCTTGCCAGAATAACGGACACGCACATTATCAACGGTATAGCTCTCCATTCGGTCGATATATTTGTAGTAGCCCTCAGCCGTCAATTTGAACGGTCGGCCCCACGCGCGGAAATAGTAATCGCCGCCTAACACTACATGTACCGACCTTTGCGCCCGGAGATTGTTGTTGAGCTGAATACGCGTAATCCCCAATGCATCCGTCACCGTGTCGCGCAACTCTTTGTAGAATGGCGCCTGATAATAGAGACCTGTCGCCAGACGGAAGCAGAAATCGCGCTTCCAGCCCGGAATCCATTCTACGCTGGCACGCGGAGAAGGCAGCACTTCGTTGTTCCAGCTCCACCACTGCAAACGGCCGCCGACGGTCAGGATCCATTGACCCGAGTTGGTATGCCATTTATGCTCGTTCAGCACATAGCCTTGCACACGTGCAGTTCTCATCGCGCTACTGCCACAAAGCGCATAATAGAGTTCCATCGTCTGACCGTTATTCGGCATGGAGTAACCGGCGGAATCGCGCCATTCCCATTCGCTGATGTAATCCCGGATCAGTTCCGCCTGGCCGCTCACACCCCAACGAAGCGTGTTGTTTTCCAACTGCCACGATCCCTTGTGCGCCAAGGTGATCACGCCGGCTTGTAAGGTATTACGCGCGTGCTGATGGAAGATGCCGGTTCCTAACACATTCGTCTGACCTTCCGTCGGATCCACTTGTGCCGACTGTTGGCTGCCTGCTGCTTGCTGACCACCTGCCGGCGCATTCGAAAGCACATATTCGCCCGTAATGTCAAAGTTCTCGCGCTCGTTGGTATAGAAACCCGAAAGGTCAAAACCGATATTTAATTTGGAATGGTCAATTTTGTATTCTCCTTTCGCGCTCAGCGCCCCAAAAGCCGTCAGAAAGCGGTCTTTCTCTTGACCCTCATAGTAAATACTCAGGTTCTTGGCGTTCTGTCCGCCAAAACTCTCGCTCAGCGAATCCGGCTGAAAGCGGTAGTCATTCTGGCTCACATTACCCAAAAACGACATCTCCCATGGATTTTTTCCCTTTTGTACTTTCCATGTGATGAACGTCTGGTAGTCCAGATAAGTCGGCTGATAATTGCCCGAAGTGGACAAGCCGCCGAGCATGTATTTGCTGGTCTTGTAACGTATTCCGTGCATCATCGAATACGCACTGTCTCCGTGTCCCACATAGGCTTGTGCGCCGAGCAGACTGGCGCTGAAACTGCCCTCGAAAGCCATAGGCCGCTTGTATGTAATGTCCAACACAGAGGACATCTTATCGCCGTATTGTGCGCTGTAACCGCCGGCAGAGAAAGCTACGTTCTCTACCATCTCGGGATTCACGAAACTCAGACCTTCCTGCTGTCCCGAACGGATCAGCAACGGACGATGAACCTCTATCCCGTTCACATATACCGAGTTCTCATCAAAAGAACCGCCGCGGACGTTATACTGGCTGCTCAACTCATTCGTCTGGCTCACACCCGCAAAAGTGATCAGCAGACTTTCTATGCTGCCGCCTGTCGCGTCCGGCATAACACGTGTCGCGGAAGCATCAATCCTGTCCATCGTACCTTGTGTGTGCTTCACGCCGCGCACCTCAATCTCCGTCAATATCTGTTCGTCCGTCAGCAACTGCACATTGATGTTCATCACTTCCCGAAGATCAATGATGCGTTGTTGCACCGTGGTATAACCGATCATCGAGAAGGTAAGTACCACCGTGTCCGTCTCTTCCAACAGCAATTCGTAATACCCGTTTCGGTTCGTTGATGTACCGCCTAATAATATATTGCTGTCATTGTGAGTTGTGAATTGTGAATTGTGAATTTTCCATGCTGCTACATTAGCCAACTCTATTCCCACATTCTCTTGATCCACTACATATCCGTACACGCGTGCCGTGCGCGCGTACAAAGAAACCGTGCACATGCACAGCAACAAAAAACTTACTATTTTTAAGATTTTGGACACTTGTTCAATTTCGGTTTTCAGTATATCTTACGCGTCTCTTGCGCGTCTCTTACGCCATTCTCAAATATACACGATCTTTAAGAATTGTGAATTAAATTAAGTTCCTCAATATAAGCCGTCAGTTCTTCGCCGCCAAGCCCGGTCTCGGAGGATGTCACAAATACAGGAGGCAGTTCTTCCCATTCTTCCAACAGCCGTTTTTTGTATGCCTCTACGTTCTCTTTGAGCCGCATTTTGCCCAGCTTGTCGCCCTTGGTAAACACAATCGCAAAAGGCACACCGTTCTCACCCAACCAATTAATGAACTCAATATCTATCTTTTGCGCCTCATGGCGGCAATCAATCAGCACGAACAGACACACCAACTGTTCCCGCAGCAGGCAATACCGCTCGATCATCCGTTTGAGGGCATCCCTTTGTTTCTGTCCCGCTTGTGCATACCCGTATCCCGGCAAATCCACTAAATGCCACTTACTACTTTCTGCTTTTGAACTTCTCTCATCTCTCAACTCTCCACTCTCAACTAAAAAGTGGTTGATTAGCAGTGTCTTGCCCGGTTTCTGGCTTGTCTTTGCCAACTTCGGGTTATGACACAGCATATTGATCAAACTCGATTTGCCCACATTGCTGCGTCCGATAAAAGCATACTCCGGAAGCCCGCTCTGCGGGCATTCCTTCACATCCGGACTCGATATAATATAACTGGCAGAACGGATCATCTTACTTCTTGACTTTTTTGCTCCATGCAACGAACCCGCAGAGACATCCTATCGTTACGAGCCCTGCTATCAGGTAACCGATCCATCTGTACTCCGGCGCGATGTTCAGACCTTCCGGCGCGATGATAATATAACTGCTGCAAACCATCGTCATGAACAATGCCGGAACAAGCGCAATCAAGTACCCGCAATGATACTTTGTGTTTTGTACTTTGTCACTTTGTCCCTTTTTATACAGCCAAACCGTTCCTGCCCATAACGTGAAAACAGCCAGTGTCTGGTTCGTCCAAGCGAAATAGCGCCATACCACATTGAAATCTACAAACACCATGCCGAATACGCAGAGGAACAGAGGAATAGCGATGATCAGACGTCTCGGAATAGGCCGTTGGTCCCATTTCAGGAAGTCGGCTACAATCAGTCGTGCGCTGCGCAACGCCGTGTCACCACTCGTAATCGGAGCGGCTATCACACCGATAATCGCCAAAATACCACCCACTGTGCCAAGCCAACTGCGGCTCACTCTGTCGATCACCAAAGCAGCGATATTCTGTCCCGGGTGCTCTGCCGCAAACGCCTGCAAACCTTCAATGCCGTACAAGCCCTTCTCCGGATCCGCAAAGAACGTACCCGCTGCAGCAGCCCAGATCAGCGCCAATATACCTTCCGCTACCATCGCGCCGTAGAAAATCCAACGACCTTGACGCTCATTCGTCACGCAACGAGCCATAATAGGGCTCTGTGTGCCGTGGAATCCCGAGATTGCACCGCAAGCTATGCTCACAAACATCATCGGGAACAACGGCAAACCGTTCGTCTGACGGTTCTGCAAACCGTCAAACACTTCCGGCATTTCGCTACTGTGCCAACCTAACATTACCACCATGATTCCCAAACCCATAAACAGCAGGATTCCGCCGAAAATAGGATAGAAACGGCCGATCAGTTTATCTACCGGCAGCACGGTCGCTAAAGCATAATAACCGAAAATAATCAAAACCCATATAATAGAAATCATCCTGCCGTGGAAATCCATCGTTCCCAAACCCGCCAAACCTTGCAACAAGGTAGCAGGTCCGCTCAGAAACGTAGTGGTCAGCAGAATCAGCAGTACCAGACTCAGCACGCGCATAAAGACCTTCGTGCCTTGCCCTAATTCGTCGCCCACGATGTCCGGCAACGACACTCCGCCTTTGCGGATACTCAGCATGCCACTCAAATAATCATGCACACCTCCTGCGAAGATCGTTCCGAATACAATCCACAGAAATGCCGCCGGACCATAGAAAATGCCCATGATCGCACCGAAGATCGGACCTAAGCCCGCAATATTTAGGAATTGTACCAGGAAAACACGCCACGGTGACATCGGAACAAAGTCCACACCATCGGTTTTAGTCAATGCCGGTGTCTTTCGTTCCGGCTCTATTCCGAAAATCTTCTCCACCAGTGTTCCGTAAGTAAAGAATCCCACTACCAGCACAATGAGTGCAATAATAAATGTTACCATAATTAGCCTGATTTGCAATTAGGGTGCAAAGTTACAACTTTTTTTTGACATATGCAAATTTTTTTGTCAAAAATACTTTTTACCCGGAATCTACGAGACACATACGAGACACATACGGGACGATAAATCACGAGACACCGACGAGATACCGACGAGATACCGTGATCAAATGTATCTTCCACGACAAAGAAGGACACCTTGTGTGGTGTCCTCTTCGTGTGGGCGTTTACGGATTCGAACCGCAGACCCTCTGCTTGTAAGGCAGATGCTCTAAACCAGCTGAGCTAAACGCCCGTCGTT
>CAMNCW010000024.1 GCA_946534715.1 uncultured Bacteroidales bacterium
GGAGAGATGGGTGAGTGGCTGAAACCAACAGTTTGCTAAACTGTCGTACTCGTAAGGGTACCGGGGGTTCGAATCCCCCTTTCTCCGCAAAAAAGAAAATAGAGGCATTCAAAACCTCTATTTTTTGTGTATTTAGATTATTGCAATGCTAATCAATAATTGCGGAGAAATCGAATCCCCCTTTTCCGTGAGCGGTCTTTTACGACTCGCTTACGGGAGACATACGGGACGATAGATCACGAGAGACCGACGAGATACCGTGATTAAATATTCGATTTTTAAGATTTTGTCCTTCTCAGTTGTTCGCGTCTACTTTAGATTCTTATTGAAGAACTCAGCCAATTTGTCCCACGGGATGAGGTTCTTGGGCTCGCCTTTGCCTGCCGGTTCGGTATAGCCGCCGTCATAGAGATCGCAATGTGAGGCATCCGGAATGATGAGGAGCTCTTTGTTTTCAGGACACGGATTTGGAGCTACTACCGTCTTGTAGCCGTCCGCCTTGCCGTCCACCATGTAATGGTACGCCGCTTCGCCGAAATAACGGCTATGCGCGTTTTCGCCGTGCATGATCAGAACCGCAGAACGGATCTCGTTGATGTAGTATAGGAAACGGCTGTTGGCATAAGCCTGCGTGCCGATGACGCGCCAACCGTCATTCGAGTTACCGCTACGCGCATGGTAGCCACGCGAAGTCTTGTAGTAATCGTGGTAGTCCTTGACGAACTGCGGTGCATCGTCCGGCAGTGGGTCTATCACGCCTCCTGCCATAGCAGCAGGGTCTGCAAGACGTTGTGCGGCGAGTGCCACACGCGCTTCGTGACGCGCCTCTTCGGTGTCAGCGGAATCGAAATAACCGTTACCGCTGACGCGGGTCATGTCGTACATTGTAGAAGCCACCGTCGCTTTGATACGCGTATCCGCTGCCGCCGCATTGAGGGCGATACCGCCCCATCCGCATATACCGATGATACCGATACGCTCTGCGTCCACTTCGGGCAGTTTGGAAAGGAAATCCACCGCTGCCATGAAATCTTCCGTATTGATATCCGGCGACGCCGTGCGTCTCGGTTCGCCCGAACTCTCACCTGTGAAGGAAGGGTCAAAAGCCAGCGCAATAAACCCGCGCTCCGCCATCTTCATCGCATACAGACCCGAACTCTGCTCTTTCGTTGCACCGAAAGGACCCGACACCGCTAAAGCGGCGTATTTGTGATTTGTGATTTGTGATTTGTCATTTGCCTTCGGCGTGTAGAGATCGCCAACTAACGTGAAGCCGTATTGGGTTTTGAAGGATACCTTTTTGTGGTTTACTTTCTCACTTAGCGGGAACACTTTGTCCCATGTGTCATTTACGCATTTACTCATTTTCTCATTTGTATTTGTGCAAGCAGCAAAAGTAATTACCGCGAGCATAAGGGTTAAAAACTTTTTCATATTTTCTTTCTTATCTGAAATTCGCTGCAAAGTTACAACATTTTTTGCAGATACGCAAACACAAATCGCTCGAATATATACCAATTTTGCATATTTGAGAGATTGTTTCTATGGTTTAAGAATCTTTTTGACCATGCGGATGACTTCGGATTTGCGGTGGGCTATATACTCTCGCACTTGGTCGTCCGTTTGCGAAAGCAGGTCTTGGAACATCGGCAGAGAGACGAACGTAAAGACCGTCAACGAAGCGATAGTGATCATCAGATCGAAGGGGTCGATTTTGGCAATATGCCCGGCTCGCTGCTCCTGCTTGAGACGTGCGTCAAACTGCATGTAGAGCATCGCATAAGTGGGATTCTTGACAAATTTCTCCCGCATGTACTTACGTCGCTCGGGGTTGTTGACCAACTCTTCCAACACAAAGTACGGCAAACGCGGATTGCTCGACAGCGCATCAAAATACATAGAGATAGCCTGCTCGATGAAGCGGTCAAACGATTCTTCGTTTGCCAAAGAGCGCCCGATGACATTCAACGCCGCCAAAACTTGCTCCAGAAAAATCTGCCGGAAGAGGTTTTCTTTCGTGCGGTAATAATAATGTACGAGTGCCTGCGTGCAGCCGACCTCTTTTGCTATCTGCGTGGTCGATGTAGCGGCATAGCCTTGCTCAAAAAAGAGCTGTTGCGCCACCTCACGAATCCGCAGTTCCATATTGTCATTTTCACTTTTATTCATTTTTCACATTTATTTTGGGTACAAAGGTACAACTTTTTTCGGACATGTGCAAATTATTGCAGCAAAAAGTGCAAACGGTTGGTGATATTGGCGTCGGATGTGCCGGCATCGAAGTCGAGGAAAAGCAACGACAGATGCGGGTAGAGATCCTTGTAACGGCGCTCGATACCTTTGCTGATGATGTGGTTGGCTATGCAGCCGAAAGGTTGCAGCGAGACCACTTTGTGGATGCCGTGATCCGCCAAGTCGCATATCTCGCCGGGCAGGAACCATCCCTCGCCGAAGTCTGCGGCGGAGTTGATGACGCGGCGGCTTTTGCGCCAAATGTCCATGATATCCGTGAACGGCCGGTAGAACGGGAAGTCGCCGCAGAGACGGTCATAGACATGTGCATAGTGGAGCAAAAGGCGGTTGACGAGCTTTGCCTGCCAGGGGCTCAGACCATCCTTGCGGATATGCTGCTCGCGGTTGATGAACGCATTGGGGATAGAGGTGGAGAAGAAGCCCGTGATCGCCGGCGGCACTACTTCCACGCCGTGCTCCATGAGCCAGCGGACGACGCCGTGGTTAGAGAACGAGTTGTACTTGACGTATATCTCGCCGACTACACCGACCACCGGCACTTGTTTGGTGGTGTCCGAAATGTCCGTGAACGCGCTCGCGGCATCCCGCATGAGTTGGCGGATAGCCCGGTAGTCACGCTTCGCCAAGAGCGGTTGCGCGGCATTGAGGTAATGGTCGTAGAGCTTGCGCGCCACGCCGGGGATACGTTCGCGCGGCGCGGCAGGATAATAGAGTTTGGCAAGCGCGTCCGCGAAATAGAGTGCTTCCAGCGTCGGACGGATGAGGTGTAACCAGTTGATTTCAAAGCCCGGCTGGCTGTTTTTGAGGCTTGGACCGATGGCAACAGCTATCACCGGCACTTGGCTCATGCCTGCCGCCACAAGGGCGTTTTTGATGAGCGCGTAGTAGTTCGACGCACGGCATTGCCCGCCTGTCTGCGTGATTGCCACGGCGGTTTTCGAGAGGTCGTACTTGCCGGATTTCAAAGCCCGCATGATCGAACCCACCACGATAGTTGCCGGATAGCAGATGTCGTTGTTCGCCACGTGCAGCCCTTCTTCGGCATCCTCCTGTGTTGCCATCGGTAGCGACTCTATGCGGTATCCCGCCAAGGCAAAGATGGTGGGCAGGAACTCGTTGTAACCTTCTGCGAAATAGGGGGTTAGGATGACGCGGTCGCGGTCGGAGGGTTCGAAGGGCTTGGTGGTAAATGGCGCTTTGTTTTCGAGATCTTGAGATTTCGACATTTCGGGATTTCGAGGGGTGGCATTGACACTTTCGACGAGGGAACGGACGCGGAGACGGAGCGAACCGATGTTGTTCACATCGTCGATTTTGAGGACGGTGAGGTTCTTGCCATAACGGGACAGGATTGCCCGCACTTCGTCCAAGATGAACGCGTCGGGACCGCAACCGAAAGAGGTCAGTTCGACCATGTGCAGGTTGTTGTACGGGTTGTTTCCGACCCAATGTGCCGCCTTGAAAATGCGATTCGGGTACGCCCATTGCGCCATCGCGTTCAGTTCGTCATAGACGGCTTGCCCCTCGTGCGCAGCCACATTCTCCGTGATCACATCAATACCCATCGCCGCAACCGCGTCGGCTATCTTATGCTGAATAAGCGGGTCGATATGGTAAGGTCGCGCAGCCAAGAGAATAACCATACGACCTGCTGCACGCGCTTCGTTGAAGACTTGCATATTGCGTTTTTCCAATGCGTCGAGATAGTTCTGCTGCGCTGTAATCGCCTGAGTAATAGCCGCTTGTGCGGTGGATTCGTTGATGTTGAGCGTAGCGAGGTATTCTACTAAAGAAGCCCGCAAGAGTTCCTCGTCCTTGAATGAGATGGTCGGCGCGTCCAAAGGAATGCCGTAGTTCTTCTCGGGGTTGATGGCACTCTTGATCACGTCCGAATAACCGCTGACGACGGGGCAGTTGAAACTATTCTTGGATTGCTCGTCCTCCTTGCGCTCGAACACCACCCACGGATAGAAAATGCGGTCCACTTGTTTCTCAATAAGGTCCATCACATGCCCGTGCATCAGTTTGGCGGGGTAGCAAATATTGTCCGCCACGATGGTCCGCACACCTTTGTCGAAAAGCCTGTTCGTACTCATGCCGCTCAGCCGCACACGCATTCCGCAACAAGCGAAAAGGGTCTGCCAGAACGGGTAGTTCTCGTAGATGCCGAGACCACGGGGAAGACCCACAGTGATTGACGATTTGACGATTGACGATGTACGATTGAAAAGTAAGTGGTACTTTTCCTCGAACATATTGATGCCTTTGTGCGCGCCCTCGCCTTCATTCGAATAGACGCGCTCGCAGTTATTGCCGGAGACGTATTGGCGTCCGTTCGCAAACGAATAGACGCGCACCTGGCAATGGTTCTGACAGCCCGGACAGATCTCTTCTTTCTCCTCGAAATGGTTCGCCTTTAATATTTCGTCTAATTGCATAAGATTAACAATTTAACGTTTTAACAATTTAACTATTTAACGCGCCCCAGCGCATACAAGGCACATCCGTACGCGCCCATGAGTTCGGGAATCGGACCAAAACCGACCTCTTTGCCGGTGAGGATCTCCAAAGCGCGAACGACCGAATGATTGCGGAATGTGCCGCCTTGAACCATGATATGTTCGCCTAATTGGTCAAATGATTGCAGTTTGAGCACTTTGTACAGGCAGTTTTTGATGACCGAATAACTGAATCCGGCGGCGATGTCGTCCACTTGTGCTCCTTCGCGCATCGCTTGTTTGACCTTGCTGTTCATGAATACTGTGCAGCGTGTACCGAGGTCGTATGGGTGTTGCGCCAGCGTCGCCATGTGCGCAAAATCACTCACTTCGTAGCCCAACTGCCGCGCAAAAGTCATGATAAAACTGCCACAACCGGACGAGCAGGCTTCGTTGATCTCTATCCTTTGGATAGAACCGTTCTCCACAAAGATGGCTTTCATGTCCTGTCCGCCGATGTCGAGCACAAAAGAGACATTCGGTTGCAGGTGCTTCGCCGCCATGAAATGTGCCATGGTTTCCACGATGCCGTGGTCCAAACGAAAAGCGGTCTTGAGCAACTGCTCGCCATAGCCTGTCGAACAACTGCCGGCTATCTCGATGTCCTGCCCGAGCGCGTCTCGCAACCGCTGTAACGCAGAATGAAAAGCCTGCAACGAGTTGCCGTTATTGTAGCTGTAGTCTGTGAAAACCAACTGCCCTTGCTCGTTAATCAGAACAAGTTTGGTGGTCGTGCTACCGGAATCGACGCCCAAATATAGTTGAGAGTTTAGAGTTGAAAGTTGAGTGAAGTTGGTTAGTTGAGAGTTTATCGTGTTATGCCCATACTTCTTCTGTTTGCCGGAAAGCCAGTTTTGGTAATCGGCTTCGTCAGCAAAGAGCGGTGGCAGAGTGCCGGAGAGCGGAGCAACGCTACAATGGTCATTAGAAAATAAGGTACGCACCTGCGCGTGTGTGAGCGGTTCTCCTTTTGCCAGCAAGGCAGTTCCGATAGCGGGAATAAACTGCGTGTATTCGGGCACAATGCAATCTTTCTCCGTCATCTCAAGTGCCTGTAACAAGTGCTTGCGCAGTTCAGGGATATAAGCAAACGGACCGCCGCAGAGGAAGATCTTCGGATGAACTTCTGTTCCGCGCGCAAGTGCACTAACCACTTGCATCGAAACGGCATGGAGCATCGAAGCGGCAATGTCCTCTTTGCTTACCGAACGGGAAATAAGGTTCTGGATGTCGGTCTTACTGAACACGCCGCAACGGGACGCAATCGGATAGATATGCTCGGCTTTGGCAGCCAGCGCATTCAGTTCGCTTGTCTCAACGCCCAACAACGTGGCTGTCTGGTCGATAAACGCACCTGTTCCTCCTGCGCAGTTGCCGTTCATGCGCATCTCCGGCACACAACCTTCTTCAAAGAAGATCATCTTGCTGTCCTCGCCGCCGATGTCCACCAAACAATGTACATCGGGATAGAGTTGTTTTACCACTTCCGCCGCTGCAATCACCTCTTGGTGAAATCCGACGCCAAGCCGCTGTGCACAACCCATTCCCACCGAACCGGTGATGCCAACGTTGATAGCTGAATGCTGATCGCTAATAGCTTTCAAGATTCCTTCGATCATCTCTTGTCCGACTTTCATCGGTTCTGCGTTATGCCGCCGGTAGTCGGTTGCGAGAATCCGAACTTCCTTTGTACTTTGTACTTGGTCACTTGGTACTTCCACCAACGCCATCTTAATGGTCGTACTGCCTATGTCAATACCTAATCTATACATTGTTTGCCTTATTTGATAGAGTTATTAAATTATACTGCAAAGGTACACAAAACACCTGACGTACACAAGCGCCAGGTGTTTTTTCCATAGTGCGAACCTCTATTTCTTAATTTGCAGCCTGTTTTTCCTTATAGATTTATCAAATTTATAAGGATTAAAACGCAATCAGTTTATTGTATTGCGTGTCACTAACGGGCTCAAGCCATTCGTTTGTGGCGCCCGGTTGCTCTTGAGTGTGGATCGCCAAGTGTTGCATCCACGAGTCCGCCGCGGCTCCATGCCAGTGTTTGACGCCTTCAGGAATAGCAATCACCGTTCCCGGAGTAAGCGCAACCGCGGGCTTGTTCCACTCCTGATACCAACCCTTGCCGCTAACACAGACCAGTACTTGTACCGCTCCGTGGTGAACATGCCAGTTATTGCGGCAACGCGGTTCGAATGTGACATTCGCCACACCGCCGAAATACGGTTGCAGATAACTCTGTCCCACGAAATACTGCGCGTAAGCATCATTCGATTTGCCTTGCGGCCAAACTAACGTTTGAGTGCTTGCGCCGTTTGAAGGTGTATTGGCTTCGCCGTTTAAAAGTTCCGCATAAGCTTTCGCTAAGCGTCCTGCTTCGTTCAGTAGCCCATTTGCCGCGAGAGCAATTACGATACCTTGTAACTGCTCTTCTGTCACGCCCATATTACGTGCGCCGGCGATGTGTGCTTTGAGTTGCGGCTCCACGCCTTCGAGACCGCTCAACGCAGATACGGTCACTAACTCACGGTCAGCGTACGTCAAGTTATCGCGGGCAAAAATATCTCCGAATAAGTGCGCCTTAAGGTAATAATCCGTCGCTTCCGCAAACTCATACTCGAAAGCCTTGCCCACCAACTGCGTTTGCACGCGCGTACCTTCTTTGAGCGCATCGTATTCCTCGCTGAGCGGACTTGCATCCTCGCCCATAATAACCTTGACTCCTTTCGCCTGGCGATCTCCGATAACACGCTGCAACACGCCCAACGCATTCAGGCTTCTCGGAAAACCCGTGTATGCATACAACTGCGAGAGTGCTTCCTTGATCTGACTAACCGTCAACTCGGCTTCTAACCCATTATGAATAGCCGACTCCAATGCCACCAAATCGCCCTTAGCCTCATCGCAAGCGATGACGCTCATCCACGCTGCCTGCTCAGTCGTAAACGAAAGTTGATTCATATCTCTTGTTTCTGTCTTCTGTTTTGGGCTGCATGCAACCAGCAAAGCTGCCAAAGCAAGGGCCATGAATTTTCTCATAGTTTCGCTACCAACTCAACAATTTTCTGCTTCGTAGCGTCTGTCTTTTGCTCGTCGATCTTAGCCGTTACAACGCCCATGTTCTCGGCATGCCAGTAGTTGCAGATGTCGCGGAACTCAGCCTTCGCGCCATCATAGACACCCGGCGAATAAGACGAACAGAGCAACGCCATCTTCTTTACCTTAGCCGGCGCGTTGACGCAGTACATTCGTTGAATAGGCGCCTGAATCTGCGCGCAGAGCGTGAAATAATAGATCGGAGCAGCCAATACCAGCACTTCCGCCTCTGCCATCAGCGGATAGAGTTCCTGCATGTCATCTTTCTGGATGCACGCGCCGTTGCCCTTGCTGTGGCAGTACTCGCACGCCAGACAGCCAGCGATATGTTTGTGCGCCACATTGACGAGCGTCACGTTATGACCTGCAGCCTTGGCTGCGTTTTTGTATTCGTCCGCCATCCAAGCGGTGTTACCCTTCGCTCTCGGCGAAGCCTGAAGAATCAATACGTTCATAATGTATTCTGTTTAATGTTAATATTTCTTGAAAATCAACGGCATAGCCTCCGGCGCAAGGGGCTCGGTGGCTACGAGTTGCAGCGACTTGACCATGTGCAGCGTGCCTTGTTTGTATTCGAGGAAATGCGGAGTCTGCAAATGTGCCTGATAAGCCTCTTCGTCGCGGTAAATCTCCACAATACGGATGGTGTTCGGCGAGTCCTTGACCTGCATCGGGAAGATACAAATCACGCCCTCTTCACTCTCCACGGACTTGGTTCCCACATTATGTGCCGCCGCGAGATACTCCTCCACATATCCCTCATTCACCTCTATCTCTGCGATTCGGGTAATCAACTCATTCGTCATCTTCTTATCACTTTTATTGCACGCCGCTAACATAACCGCCGCAAAGGCAAAGACTAAAATCTTTCTCATCTTACAAACTTGCCACCAAGATCTCTTTGATGTCTTTTTCGGTCAACGCCGCGTAAGCATTCTCAAGTCCCTCATTCACAGCGATATGATGTGCCATTTCGTCAAGGCGGCTCTCATCAATGCCCACTTCACGCAGGTGCATCGGAATACCGATCGACTCAAAGAACGCATATGTCGCCTCGATCGCCTTATTCGCAATCGTCCATTCGTCCAACGAAGCGTCAATACCGAACACATTCACGCCGTACTTCACAAACCGCGGCAAGGTGTGCTCGTTCAGAATATGCTTCATCCACCTCGGAGTGATAATCGCCAAACCCTCGCCGTGCGTAATGTCGTAATATGCACTCAAGGCGTGCTCAATACCGTGACAAGGCCAACCGCTCTCGCTGTTTCCGAGTGCCAGAATACCGTTGCAACCATACGTACAAGCCAACATCATCTCCGCACGCGCCTTGTAATCCTCAGGGTTCTCAATGCACTTGCGTCCGTTCGCCATGAGACTACGCAACATCGACTCGCAGAAACCGTCATTCAGCAGCGTCGCGTCCTCCACAAAATACTGCTCCATAGTGTGGTTCATCGCGTCGGCAATACCCGCTGCGGTCTGTTTCCGGCTGACCGAGAACGTGTATGTCGGATCCAGGAATGAAACGGCAGGGAACAAGTGCCGATCCAAATAACCGATCTTGTCATTCGTCTCCGTTCTGGAAATAACTCCGCCGCAGTCGTACTCGCTTCCTGTAGCCGCTAACGTGATAATATCCACAATCGGCAGAGCAGCCTGCGCTTTCACTTTGTACGAAATCAAATCCCACGGCTCGCCCTCATAACAAGCCCCCGCAGCAATCGCCTTCGAGCAATCCAGCACACTTCCGCCGCCGACAGAAAGGATGACATCCACCTTATGTTTCTTGCAAAGCCGCACACCTTCCAATACCGAAGGATCATATTTCGGATTTGGCTGAATCCCGCTCAACTCCACCACCTCAAAATCCTTCAGCGTCTCCCGCACATACTCATACAAACTGCCTGCTTTACCTCTGAAAGCCGGTATTTTCTTTATACTTCCTCCGCCGTAAGTCAGGAGTATTGTCTTGCCGAAACCGCTCATCACTTTCTGCAGTTTCTCTACCACGCCCTCACCAAAAATAAGACGTGTCGGTGTCTGATAATCAAAGTTTTGCATAGTTATTATTGTGAAAAAAAATTGTTTTTAATTGTCTTTAATTGTCGTTAATTGTTGACCCTAATACAATTCGTTTAATTCGCTTAATTCGCCGTTTTGTTTTCTTTGTGTCCTTTGTGAACGAATAAAAGTTTTGTTAATTGTGTCGGATACCATCCGACCCCAAAACATTTTTTGGATCATTTTTGGTCTTTTGGGACTAATAAAAAAAATGTCTTTAATTGTCGTTAATTGTTGACCCTAATACAATTCGTTTAATTCGCTTAATTCGCCGTTTTGTTTTCTTTGTGTCTTTTGTGAACCAATAAAAGTTTTCCTTAATTTTGCCCACCATCTCAATTTCGCTGCAAAATTACTACTTTTTTTTGAGATACACAAACATAAATCCCCCAAAAATCTACCATTTTTGCAGAATCTCCTGCAAAAACGCACTTTCTCGCATGATTTCCGCAAATAAATTTGCATATCTCAAAAATTTATTGTACCTTTGCAACCGTTTTTGAAATACGTTATTCCAACACAGCATTAACACAGCATTAACACAAGATTAACACAGCATATGCGGACTGTCTCCACGAGACCTCCGTGTAGTGTACCCCGTTTTTTGGACACTTTAATTGCTTTATTATGAGAAAGAAAGTGCCCTTAGAGGTTAAAATGGAAGCACTAAAAATGCTTCAATCGGGAGCATCAGCCAACGCGGTCAGCAAGCAACTAAGTATCAGCAATGGCGAGTTGCAGACATGGAGTCTGATTTATGCCAAAGAAGGTGAACGTGGTCTGGCTGTTTATCCTAAAAATGTATGCATTGGTAAAATAAAAGACAAAATTATTTGCATATATCGTCAAAAAAGAGTACCTTTGCACATTCTTAGCGCCAAGTACAGCGTCCCATACTCCTCGGTTGCTCGTTGTGTGAGCACCTATAAACGCAAGGGGAACGCAGGTATAGAAGGTGCCGTAATAGATATGATGGAAGTTATGAGATCTGGTGACACATTTGAGGAAGCGTTGACCAAAGCAGAGCTAAAGCACAAGCTCAAGGAAACATTAAACGAGTTGGATTACCTGCGTGCGGAGAATGCTTACCTAAAAAAATTGAAGGCCTTAATGGAAGCGGACGAGAAGCGGAAATGCAACGCGTCCAAGCCATCCGGTCATTAAGGCCCAAACATGCTTTGAAGCACCTGCTCAAAGCTGCAGGGATGGTGCGTTCTACGTACTATTACCGTTTGTCGGAGCGCCCTGACAAGTACGCTTCTACAAAGGAGCAAATACGTAGAATTTATGAGCAGAACAAAGGCCGTTACGGCTGCTGCCGTGTGTGGCAAGCGCTGCGCGTTGCCGGTTTGATTATTACTAGGAAGACGGTTGCACGTCTGATGCACTCGATGTCGCTTTTTGGTGTCACTCCCAAGCGTCATTACCGCTCCTACCAGGGCGACGTGGGCA
>CAMNCW010000025.1 GCA_946534715.1 uncultured Bacteroidales bacterium
GGAACGGGTGGTGACGGTGCGGGTGACGTTGCAGCTGGTCAGACCGAAGCCTGCGCCGAGCGCCGTCAGTGCCGCTATCAGCACCGAGATGATGATTTTAAGAATCTCTTTCTTGGTCATAAGATGTTAAATCGTTAAACTGTTAAACTGTTAAACTGTTAAGCTGTTAAACTGTTAAACTGTTAGCCTCCGATCTTGTCGCCGTTCTCATCGTACTGGCTGTTCAGCTTGTGCATCGCGTAGCCGAAGAGCGAACCGATCTTCGTTTGGGATTTGTACTCCGCCTTCAGTTTCGCTTTCTCCGCCGGGTCGGCAAGGATGGCGCGTACTGCGGCAACCACTTTCGCGAAACGCGCTTTCGCTGCGGTCTGTGCAGCAGTCGGCTCCTGCTCGGACGGGTTGCATAACTTGCCGGTGAAGGTCTTACCGGTCTGTTTGTTCGTACGGAAATACACATCGCTGTGCATGCACACTTTCTTGCGCATCGACTCAATGAGTGCCATCGGTTTGATTTCTGCCATAGTAAAGTTAGGTTTTCTGCGAAAACGTTAAAACGTTAAGCTGTTAAACTGTTAAATTGTTAAACTGTTAGGTTGTTAAAGCCGGCTGCTTTTCGGTTATCCCTTTTTGAACCGCAGGAACTGAGGATAAGGCGATAGACGCTCCAGGGGTTCATTATCCTATCTGACCGAAAAGCAATGCAAAGGTACTGCTTTTTTGCGAGATATGCAAGTTTTAATCCCAGGAAAGGTGAGCAGGCTCACTTATGGTGAGATCATAGCCGGCATAGTCGCTCAGATCCATCACTTCGGTGATATAAAACCAATCTCTGTGCTTGAGTGCATCAAGGTATTTGGCACCAAACTTGCGGAATTTCTTCCATCCGTACAGGAGGGTGTTCAGTCCCTCTATACCCACTTTCGCATCAATGGCGAGCTCCAAACGGCTGAGTAACTCTTCTTTACTTACATGCGGCATCATAGGCTTCAGCAGCAATTTTCCACAGTTGCTTTCTGCTTTTCTTGGGGTTGGTTTGCATCATCTGCCTTACCATCTTGGCTATTTCAGCGAAGCGGGTGTGTTGCAGACGTTGTTTTTCAGTGAGCGGTACGGCTTTCTTTTGGGGCATACGGCAAAGCGATACGCGCCCGGATTTTTTGTCAGTACGGAAATACATGTTTCCGAATTGTCCTGAGATTGCGGAGATACCCGCCATCATTTTAACTTTTGGCATTTTTGTTGGGGTTAGATCGCCCATGTATGGTCGATAGCGGGATCCGCCAAACTTGGCGGATGCAATAGCGGCTATATACGGGCGAGGGTTAATAACTAATGGTTATGTTTGCCGGCATAGTTGGCTGCAAAACGTTTTTGGTTCGCTGCTTCAGCGGGTGTTTTGATGTGCTTGGAGCGATCGGGACACCGGCAGCTGTAGAGCTTGCCTTTGGGTGATCGCCGGATGTAATAACCGGCATTTTGATAGACCATGCCATACATGGTGTCTATCGGCATAATGGGGATTATTCTCATAATTATTTACATTAAATTTTAGTGTTACCCTACAGTGAGGTCGCGGTGAGGTCGCGGGGATATCGCGGGTTCAACAGGTAATTGGAGGCTTTCGGGAAGGTTGCCGGGTGGATGTCGGATGGCATCCGACCTAATGGACGACGCTTTTGGGATGTCCGGATGCAATCCGGACGCAATGGACAAAATCATTCAGGCGGACGTGTTGACAGTATGACAGATGACAGATAAATTCCTAAAATATACACACCTACGCGCGTGTGTGAGATATATAAAAAGAACTGTCATCTGTCATACTGTCATGGACGAGCATTAATGTTTCTATTGGCGTTTACCTCTTCTAATCCGCGCTCGCGTACTAACCATCCTCTCGCTTTACCGCTCAAACATTTCTGAGTGTACCCGGCTTTTTTTAGGAGCATACCGAGACGGTTGAGCGGCATCGGTTTTTTGATGGAGCCCATGGTGACGAGTTTGTCGGAGATCTCGGCGGTGGTCATGAAAGAGCCGTAACCGGCGGCAGGGATGTCGAAATAGACGGAGAGGAGCTGCTCTTCGTTCTCCTGCGCACGGAAATCGTCGTTATGCTGCTCTAACTCATCGATGTCGTTGAGGTCGAACCAGTATTGGAAGCCCTGCTCGATGAGGTATGCCGCCTGCGCGTAGATCTGTTCATACGGCAGGGAGAGGCAGAAGGGGTTGGTGATACTCTCCACGAGGAACGGGAGCCAACGGCGGTTGCCGGTGAGGTCGGTGAGGAACTCCTGCTTGTTGCCGGAGGCGCAGAAAGAGGCGAGGCGGATCCTCCGCTCCTTGGTATAGCCGTATGCCGCACGCTCGGATATGTCCGAAGCCGTGATGACGGATTTCATCACGTTCAGTTCCTTGGCGGACATGGCGTCTATCTCGTCCAAGGCGATGAGCCCGTATTCGGCGATGCGGAGCCGTTCGTCCTTGTTCAATTGCGTGCTGTTCGCCATCTTGCAACTGTATGCGCGCAGTTCGGGCGGCAGGAGATGTTCGAGCCAGGTGGTCTTGAAGATACCCTGTTTGCCGATGAGGACGAGCACCTGCTGGTTGACGATCTCATCCCTCATCCACGACGCCACCATGGCGACGAACCATTTGCGGAAAGTTCGGATCCAGAGCTGCTGTTCCTTCTCATCGCCGCTGACCTTCACCTGCTCCGCCAGCCACGCTATCCAGTCCGGCTGGTCGTCGGTGTAAGGCCGGCAGTTATTCACATACTCGCGCAGGGGGTGTACGTCGGGGATGCGGTGCGATTGCAGCACCGCCAGCACCTCCCGCGAGGTGATCTGCAGTCCGCTCTCCGCCGAACAGTCACAGACGATGTCATTGATGTCCGCGGTGGTGATGTCCCGCCATTCTTCGGCGCCCTGCACATAGTCCCGCTGCATGTTCACTTGGATCTTGTTGGAGATCACATCCCGCCGCAGGCGGCGGAACTGCACGTAATTGCTGTCAATGTAGTTACATACGATTTCTTGTCGGTTTGCCATAATGTTAATTGACGATTGGACGATTTACGATTTACGATTGATTTACGATTGAGGTTAATTGACGATTGATTTCGTTTTCGGGTGCAAAGGTACTACTTTTTTTTGACATATCCGTTCCAGAAATCGGGAACGTCACATAACTTCCTGATTCATAAATGATAAAGCACGGCTAATTGTTGCCGTGCCACATTTTTTGTCGTTAGAAAGTTGGATGTAATTCAGTTTCGGATGCTCCAGATGGTAGGTGTAGATGTCCATCCACAGCTGATACTTGAGGGGTAACTCGAAATCGTTGAAGAGAATGCTCAGTTCTCCTTCTTCTTTTTTTTGAGCAAAAATTGATACTTTGTCATTGTTTTGATTGTTTTTATAATGATTGTTATACTAAAAAAAGACCCACGAAATGGTTCGTAGGTCATTTGTTGTTTACGTAGTTTTTGTAGGTAAGGAAACATGACTATGTTCCCTGCGACATGAATCATATCTGCGACAATTATGGCTTAAATAGATCCTCCATCGTGACAACATTATGCACATTCCCCGCATATGGGTTATCAACCAATCCATATGTGCTCACCAGTACTATCCGTACTGCTTTTCGTGTATTGGTCTTCTCAATGAACAAGTTGCGCCGTCTGCGCATCGTCTCATCCAATTCTTTGTGTATAGTGTACCTATCATGAGAGAACTTCATTTCGCAGATGTCTATCACCTGATCATCCCGGTCTATTAGCATATCTATCTGCGCTCCCTTTTCCTCTTGTTCTTTCGGTTTGTACGTCCACGAACATGCATTCACTCCTACTCCTGCTATTCCTAACGATGCTTTTATTTGCGGCAGATGCTGCATGCACACTCGCTCAAACGCCAAACCGCTCCATGAGTTATACATCGGTTTTAGCAGCGAACGCGACCAAAAGGCCTTATCTTGCTGCTTGTTCTCCAATATAAATTGGAAATAAAACAACGTATAGTTGTCTATCAATTGGAATATCGTATCTTTCTTCGCCTTTCCGATTGCATTATAGGCTCGGATAAAACCGCATTGCTCCAATTCATCTAACACGTTCGACAACGTTCCTCCGGTATCTTCTCCCAACACATCCACTATCTCACTACGCGTCATGCCTACTTTTTTCGTTCCTAAAATTTTCACTATCTCAATATGTGGTTCCGGATGACGGAATAGAGCGGCATACAATGCTTCAAACTCTCCTTCCAATTGCGCTTCCGAGGCGAAAAACAGTTCATCGATATTCTGCGCCCATGACAATTCTCGTTGCAGCAGACTCCAATAATACGGTATGCCTCCCATGACCATGTATGTCTCCAATATCTGTTCACGCGTGTATCCTAAATTGCGAGCTGTTACATATAGTTCACACTCATGCAGCGTAAAAGGAGGCAATACGATACGACGCGTCAACCGGTTATGCAAACCTCCGTAGTTCTTGATAATCTTCTTAATAATCCAACTCGTTGCACTGCCGCAAACTATCAGCATGATGTCATTTCTGTAATTAGCCCAAGCATTCCAGAAATGATCCAACGCACTTACGATGTTCGACTTTGGGGTATCCATCCATGGCAACTCGTCAATGAAAACAACTTTCTTCCCATCCGGCAGAGATTCCAACAAGTTCCCTAACGCATTGAACGCATCGTACCAATCATTGAGTCTCGGCACATCGCGCATACCGGCTGCACGTAGTGACACGGCAAACTCTTTTAACTGGATTTTCTTGGGAGCATTCTGCAATCCGGTATGACGAAATGCAAAATGGTCGTGGAATGTTTCCTTGATCAGATATGTCTTCCCAACGCGACGTCGCCCATATAGTGCAACAAACTCCGACTGATCACTTGCATACAGTTTCTCCAACTGCTTTTGTTCTTTCTCTCGTCCGATTAACATAAGCTACATATTTTTTGTTTCACGCTGCAAAGGTACTGCTTTTTTTGCAAATATGCAACTAAATCTTCAAAAAAAATCGCGATTCCGTTAAAAATAATGCATTTTTGACCAATATTTACAAAATTGTCAACGGAATCTATGTTTTTTTTATCACTTTCCGTTAGTTATCGAATCGATTCTTTCAATGCTTTGAGCGAAATCCTCATGCACTCATGCTACTCGCAGATCGGTGCTATAGATTATTCGCGTATAGATACCTCAGCCATCGGAGATAAATATGCCGCTTACCGGTCGTAATATGCAAGAAAAAGCACAAAAAACGTCCGGAAGAGTGCATTTTGTTATGAATATGCACCGGGGTGAAACAAACGGAACATAGCACAAATGTTGCAAAATATATACGAATTGTTGCATTGAAACAAATGTATCATCTTTTGCAACAAAATTATTTGCGTGTGTGCAGAAGAAGCAGTACCTTTGCAGCGAAATTTGTGAGAAACAGGTTTCGCTCATTGTTTTTTTTACATAAATTAACAAATATCATGAAACGAAAAAAACTATTTTTAACCTTCCTCATGGCGCTGTGCTGCGCGGCGATGATCCACGCGCAGACGACCGCTTCGGGCGTGGTGACGGATGCCGCTACCGGCGAACCGATCATCGGTGCTTCCGTCTTGGAGGAAGGCACGACCAACGGAACGATTACCGATTTCGATGGTAATTTTACGCTCTCTGTGGCAAATGACGCCATGGTTGTAATCTCTTATGTGGGCTACAAAACCCAACAGTTGTATCCGAAAGCCGGCATGAGTATCAAGTTGTCGGAGGACAGCGAGGTACTGGAAGAGGTAGTAGTGACGGGTTACACGACTCAGCGCAAAGCGGACTTGACGGGTGCTGTCAGTGCTATCTCCGCCAAGGATCTGGAAAAGCAGCAGGAGAACAACCCGATGAAAGCCCTGCAAGGCAAAGTGCCGGGATTGAACATCTCCGCTGATGGTAATCCTTCGGGTTCGGCAGGTGTACAGATCCGCGGTGCGGGTTCTTTCAACTCGTCCAATGCGCCGTTGTACGTCATTGACGGTGTACCTACCACCTCCGGCATGCACGAGCTCAACCCGAATGACATCGAGTCTATCCAGGTGCTCAAGGATGCCGCTTCGGCTTCTATCTACGGAAGCCGTGCCGCCAACGGTGTGATCGTGATCACCACCAAGAAAGGCGCCGAGGGTAAGATCCGCGTGGATCTGGATGCAAGCGTAGCCGTTCAGTCGTATGTCAACCGCATGCATGTGCTCAATTCAGAGCAATACGGCCGTGCTCTTTGGCAAGCATTTATCAATGACGGTCAACAAGATCCAAATTTCAATCCATACTATCGCTACGATTGGGGCTATAATGCACAAGGACAGCCGGTATTGAACAGTGTCATGCTCAATAAGTATATTGACGATGCAGGTACCGTTCCGGCAAGTAACACCGACTGGTTCTCCGAGGTAACGCGCCCGGGCGTGATACAAAATTATAATGTGGCTGTCTCGAACGGAAACCAGAAAGGCGGCTCCTTCTTCTCATTAGGCTATTACAAGAACGAGGGTATCATCAAGACTACGGATTTCGACCGTTTCTCGGCACGTATCAACAGCGATTACAAGATTCTGAAGGACTATGTGACGATCGGTGAGAACTTCACGCTGAACCGCACTTCTGAGGTAGCCGCCCCGGGCGGTTATATGGAGAGCGCACTGCAATACAACCCCTTGCTGCCGGTATATAAGGCAGACGGCGAAACGCTGGCACAAGCTCCTTCCGCCAGCCTTTTCCCGCAACGCGAGAATCCGGTGTCTATTCTGGAGCGCAACAAAGATAACCGATATGTATATTGGCGTATCTTCGGTAATGCGTTTATCAATATCAACCCCTACAAGGGCCTGAATATCCGCACTACTGCGGGTATTGACTACGCCCAGAAGAAACAGCGCTTCTTCACTTATCCTATTCCGGAAGGCATGGTAGCCAATGACAAGAATGCTGTAGAGTACAAGCAGGAGCACTGGCTCAAATGGATGTGGAACGCTATTATCACGTATAACCTCGAGATCGGCAAGCACCGTGCGGACTTCCTCTTAGGTACCGAGCTCAACCGCGAGATCAGCGACTGGGGCTCCGCCTACAAGGAGGATTTTATCATCCTCAACCCGACGTATATGTGGCCTTCCGCCGGAACCGGCAAAGCGCAGTCATACGGCGGCGCAGGCAGCTATTCGCTGATATCGTTCTTCGGTAAAGCCAACTATTCCTACGACAACCGTTATCTGATCTCCTTCACTGCCCGTTATGACGGTTCGAGCCGTTTCGGTAAGCACAACCGCTTCGCTTTCTTCCCGTCCGTGTCGGCAGGTTGGCGTATCAGCCAAGAGAAATTCATGAGCGGCGCTTCGTCATGGTTGGATGATCTGAAGATCCGTGCTTCGTGGGGACAGACCGGTAACCAGGATATCTCTGCCACCGCCCGTTATACCATCTATGAGTCCAACTATGGCGTGAACGAGAACGGCGGTCAGAGTTACGGTACCTCTTACGACATCGCCGGCACCAACGGCGGTCATATCCTGCCTTCGGGCTTCCGCCGCCTGCAAGTGGGCAACGATGACATCAAATGGGAGACGACCACTCAGACCAACGCAGGTTTGGATTTCGCCTTCTTCCAGCAGACCCTCTATGGTACATTCGACTGGTACTACAAGCAGACCCGCGACATTCTCGTGGAGATGGTAGGTATCGGTGCGATGGGCGAGGGCGGTACCCAATGGGTGAACGCCGGTGCAGTGGACAATATGGGTATCGAGTTGCAGTTAGGCTACCGCAACCAAACCAAAGGCGGATTCAAATACGACATCTCCGCCAACCTCTCGCACTATAAAAATACCGTGATTGATATGCCTGAGACAGTAGCCGCCAGCGGCCGTTTCGGCGGTAACGGCGTAGAGTCCGTAGTGGGACACGCGATAGGTTCGCAGGTAGGTTATATTGCCGACGGTCTCTTCAAGAGCCAAGACGATATTGACAACCACGCTATCCAGGAGGGCGCAGGCCTCGGCCGTATCCGCTATCGCGATATCAACGGCGACGGCGTGGTGAGCGAAGCTGACCAGACTTGGATCTTTTCGCCGATCCCTGCTGTAGCCTTCGGTGCTAACTTCTATTTCGAGTACAAGGGCTTCGATCTCACCGTATTCTTCCAAGGAGTAGGCGGCGCGCAGGTAATTACCAAGGATTACAAGGTGCAGACCGATTTCTTGGGGGCAATCAATGTTGATTTCTTAAATAAAGGTACGCGCGTGTTAGACGCCTGGTCGCTCTCTAATCCCAACAGCGACATCCCTGCACTCTCGAAGAGCGATAATAATAGCGAGGACCGTGTCAGCACGTATTTCGTAGAGGACGGTTCGTTCCTCAAACTGCGTAACATCCAGTTGGGATACAATCTGCCCAAGAAAGCCTGCGACAAGATGCTGATGCAGAACTGGCGCTGGTTCGTTTCCGCTCAGAATGTGTTCACCATCCATTCTGCCAAGTTCACCGGTGTGGATCCTGAGAACCCGACCTTCGGCTATCCTATCCCGCTGACCGTAACATTAGGAACGAAAGTGACATTCTAAGTTGAAAGGTGAAAAATGAAAGATGAAAGGATAAAAAATTATGAAAGCAAATAAGATAACAGCCTTTGTACTTTGTACGTTGTTACTTTGTACATCCTGCGACAACTTCCTCAATCAGGATGTGCCGCAAGGTATCCTGAGCGAGGATCAGGTGAACGACCCGCAGTATATCGACAACGTGGTGATCTCCGCATATGCGGTGTTCATCTCTGCGGAGGATGTCAACTCGTCCTTCTCTATGTGGAACTATGATGTCCGTTCGGACGACGCCTACAAGGGCGGTAGTGCCGAGAACGACGGCGATGTATTCCACCAACTGGAGATCAGTCAGGGTATCATGACCACCAACTGGAATATCAACGACATGTGGGTGCGTCTCTACAACTGTCTGAGCCGTGTCAACGCGGCTATCGATGCCCTCAACGCCATGCCGGATACCTATCAGCTCAAGGCGCAGCGTCTGGGTGAGATGAAATTCCTCCGTGCCTACGGCCATTTCCTGCTCAAACGGCTCTATAAGAACATACCGTTCGTCATCGACCCGAACATGAAGCAGGCGGACTATAACAACCTCTCCAACACCAAGTACACCAACGACGAGGGTTGGCAACTTATCGCCGACGATCTGGAGTACGCTTACTCCGTACTGCCTCCTACTCAGGCGGACAAAGGCCGTCCTACCCAGGCTTCGGCTGCCGGTCTGCTCGCCAAGGTGTACCTCTATAAGGCGTACCGTCAGGACGATCCGAACAGCCATGCTGTGACCTCTATCAACCGCGAGGATCTGGAGAAAGTGATCACTTACACCGAGGAGAATATCTATGCCCCTGCCGGCTACGGACTGGAGGACGATTTCCACAATAACTTCCGTCCCGAACCGCAGTACGAGAACGGCAAGGAGAGCCTCTGGGCAATGCAGTATTCGACCAACGACGGTACCAACCTCGGTAACTGCAACTGGTCGTACGGACTGATGGTTCCGTCCCGTATCGAGGGTGGCTGCGACTTCTACAAACCCAGCCAGAACCTCGTCAACGCCTTCCGTACGGATGCCAACGGTCTGCCGTATATCGAGTCGTTCAACCAGAAGGATTTCGACGCCAAGACCGAGACCGCCGATCCGCGCCTCTGGCTGACGGTGGGTATCCCCGACTTTCCCTATGAGTTCAACCCGAACTACATGATGAAGCGCACCCAGAACTGGAGCCGCTCCAACGGCCTCTACGGCTACTACGTGACGCTGAAACACAATGTCGATCCCGACGGCGGATATCTGATTCGCTCCAAGCTGTGGTTCGGAAGCCCGATGAACCGTATTGTGGTCCGTTATGCCGATGTGCTGCTGATGCGTGCCGAGGCTTTGGCTCAGTTAGGCCGCGGCGATGAGGCGGTCTCTATCGTCAACCAGATCCGCAACCGCGCTGCACGCAGTACCGCCATGCTCGCCGGATATGACACCAACTATGGCGCACGCATCTTCATCAAACCCTATAGCGACTACTCCGACGCGCTTGCCAAAGTCAAGATGGAACGCCGTCTGGAACTCGCTATGGAGTCCGAGCGCTTCTTCGACCTCGTACGCTGGGGAGAAGCGGAACAGGTGATCAACCGCTATTATCTCGAGGAGGCAAACGACTGCCGTATCTACACAACGGCTAAGTTTACCGCCAATAAGAACGAGTATCTGCCTATCCCGCATGAGCAGATGGCTGCTTCCAACGGACATTATCAACAAAACATAGGAGGATGGTAATTATGAAAACAATCAATAAAATAGCCCTTGTACTTTGTACATTGTCCCTTTGTACATTGTTCGTGGCTTGCAACAAGTGGGACAACTCGTTCGCTGTCACCGGCGATTGTAAGATTGATAGTCTCATGCTCGATACCTACCCGGGCGTGGTGGATCATGCGGCGCGTACCGTGGTGGTAGGAGTGCCGGAGAACCATGATGACCAACTCATGACCATCACCCGTCTTGATCTCTCTGCCGGTGCTACCGCGAACCACAAGGTGGGCGACAAGGTGAACATGACTACCCCGCTCGCTATCCGCGTGACGAACGGCAATGTCTTCCAGGACTATAAAGTATCGGTGAAACATGACGAGGCGCGCATCCTCTCCTTTGCCCTCAACGAGACCTACTTGGGTATCATCGACCAAGTAGCGAAAACGATCAGCGTCTCTGTTCCGATCGGTACGGACATCAAGAACCTCGTTCCGACGGTTAAGACAACCGATGGCGCTACCCTCACTCCGCGTGCCGGAGTGCCGTGCGACTTTACTAATCCGGTTGAGTTCACCGTGACCTGCAACACCGCTTCGACCACGTATACCGTTACTGTCAAGGAGAAAGGCAACCCCGTTGTCCTCTATCTCGGTCTGGCTCAGACGGTAGCCCAACTCAATCCCGAGGAGCAGGAGGCGGTCAACTGGATGCTGGCTAACGTGGAGAACTCCGACTATGCTTCGTTCACCGATCTGGCGGCTAACCGCGTGGTGCTGACCGACTGCAAGGTCATCTGGTGGCATTTCCATGTGGACGGCGGTCTGGAGGGCAAAGAGCGTTTCGTTCAGGCTACTCCCGAAGTGATGGATCCGCTGGCGCTGGATAAGCTGAAATCGTACTACCAAGCAGGCGGTTCGTTCCTGCTCACCCGCTATGCCGTTAACCTGCCGTTCTTCTTAGGCGAAGCAGAGTGCTTCCCGAATAACGCATGGGGCGGCAAAGAAGCGGAGGCGGAGCGCGCAGGCGGTCCGTGGGAGTTCGCTATCACCGGACATACCGACCATGCCCTGTGGCAGAACCTGACCATGAACCCGACTGCGCTCGATCATGTCTATACCTGCGACGAGGGATACAAGATCACCAACTCCACCGCACAGTACCATATTGGTACCGACTGGGGCGGATACGACGACCGCGAGGTCTTCCACCAGAAAACAGGTGCGTACGACATCGCCGGAGGTAATGACGCTGTAGTGGCTTGGGAGTTCAAACGGACTGCGGACCACGGCGCAATCATCTGTATCGGCTCCGGTTGCTACGACTGGTACACCATCTCCGACGAAGGTAAGGACTACTACCACCATAACGTGGAGAAGATAACCGAAAACGCGTTTAACTATCTCAAACAATAACGTACTATGAAAGCAATAAATAAAATAGCTCTTGTACTTTGTACATTGTCCCTTTGTACATTGTTTACAGCATGCCAGGAGAACATCCCGCAGGAGCAGAAGGACTGGGAGAACACAACCGCCTATTTTAATGCTTCGGATGAAGTCACTACTACGACATACTATAAACCCTCCGTCGGTTCGGTAGGCGACCCGATACCGTTCTATGATCCGGTGACGAAGGACTATAAGATCCTCTACCTCCATAATTTCGAGAAGAACACGGACCAGACTTTCCACCCGCTCTGGGGACTCCGTACGACGGATGCCGCTACTTATACCCAGATGGGCGAGGTGCTGCCTACCGGACTCGCCGGCGAGCAGGACGCTGCCCTCGGTACCGGGTGTATCGTCTATGACGAAGAGGCTAAACTCTACTACATCTACTACACCGGCGAACGGTACAAACCCGCCGCCGATGAGGACCGCCAAGTCGTCATGCGCGCTACCAGCCCCGATTTCGTGACCTGGACCAAGGATCCGCTCTTCCGCCTCCGCGGTGCGGACTACGGCTACAGCACCCTCAATTTCCGCGACCCTTATATCTGGCGCATGGACGACGGATGGCACATGATCGTGGCTACCAAACCGATGCCGGCAGGCGCTCGGGTAGAGGAGAAAGACGGCTGTTTCGCCGAGTTCACCTCTGCCGACCTCAAGACATGGGAGCATAAAGGTACGTTCTCCAAGATGATCTGGGATCGCTTTCTGGAGTGTCCCAACGTGTTCAAGATGGGCGATTGGTGGTACCTCACCTATAGCGACATGTCCGCTTTCGAGCGCCGCGTGCACTACCTCAAGGGCAAGACCATCGACGAACTCAAGGCGGCTACCAACCCCAACTGGCCCGACTCCAAGGAGGGCGCACTCGACTGCCGTGCTTTCTATGCCGGTAACACCGCTTCCGACGGTACCGACCGGTATATGTGGGGATGGTGCCCCGAGCGCCGCGGTAAGGACAACACCGACATCTCTGCCGAGGCGGAACCCAAGTGGGGCGGTACCCTCGTAGCGCATAAACTCATGCAACGCGAGGACGGAACCCTCTACCTCGGCGAAGTGCCCGCTATGCGCGAGAAATACAATGCCGCTAAAGAGGTCAAAGTAGTGAAGAAGTGGGGCGAAGAGGAAGGAAATCTCACGATCGCAGACGGTGTCTATACGATGAAAGCATACAGCTCCGTCATGTTCAGCACCCTCGGTTACCATAACCACCTCTCCATGACCGTCACTACGGATTCCAAGGCGGACCGCTTCGGCATCTCTTTCGTCCGCGGAGACCGCAAAGACGGCGACAAAACCTACGAGAAATACTACTCCATCATGGTCTGCCCGGACGGAGACAAGCACTTTATCCGCTTCGAGGAAGAGCAGGGCAAATGGGAACTCAAGGGCGGCGGAAGTTATGCTTTCGATACACCCGAGGACAATACCTATAAGATCGATATCTATACCGATAACTCCGTCCTCGTCATGTATATCAACGACATCGTCACCTACACCCAGCGTATCTACGGTATCCAGCGCAACTGCTGGTCTGTCAACTGCTACGAAGGAGGTATGATGGTTCAAGACATCCAAATCAAACAATATTAATTATTAACCGGAGAAGGGGCAGGAATGTGCCTGCCCCTTTTCCTCTAAATTTATTACAATCATGAAGAAATTTTCTCTTATTGCGCTCTTTGCAGCGCTCGTAGCAGTAAACGTACATGCTACTGATCTGGTAACAGAAACAACTCATGTTACATGGGGTACCCCACTACGCATTGAGGCGGCTCAGTTTGCCAACGCACAACCCGGTCAGAAGATCGTGATTACTTACACCGACGCCAAAGAAATGGTGGAGAGCGAGAACAAAGGCAGTGTCATTGAGTTCAAAGTGATGAACGAGCATTTCGACCACCTCGCAGGTTCCCGCGAGGCTTTGAGACTTTGGGATAATGGTAGCCTTGAGCAGTTCCTCACCGCTTCGGCTGTGGACAGTATCAAAGCACACGGATTGGAAATCACCGGTAACGATTTCACTGTAACAAAAGTGGAACTGTTGGAAGGCAAAGAACTGAAAGAAGGCTTTACTGTATGGACCGGTTATTTCTGGGTAGATGATGAAGGCGGCTGGAAGACCCTCGAACTCTATTGGAACGGCTATGCCGGAGTTAATTGGGAAAAAGCGAAAGCACTCCGTATCTATTCCGAGGCTACAGGTACCGATTTTATCATCAATGTGAAAGAAAATTGGGAGGAAGCCGGTCAGATAGCCGGACAGGACGAGATGACCGATGGTGAGGGCTACAAAGAGCTCGCACTGACCGAAGAACTCCGTAACAAACTGGAGAACGCAAATCACTGGATGATTCAGTTCTCCCACAAAGAGCTGGCTAAATTCAATGTAACCGACATAGTGCTCGTGATGGATAACGAAACGGCAATTGATGCTATCCAGGCACCGAATGCCAAGAGTCAGAAACTCATTGAGAACGGTCAAGTGGTTATTATCAAGAACGGCGTTAAATACAACGCTCTGGGTGTTCAACTGAAATAAATATACATACAATTATGAAAAAGATTTCTTTAATTGCGCTTTTTGCAGCGCTGGTACTGAATGTAAACGCCGAAGACCTCTGGACAGGCGAGAAACACGTAACATGGGAAGAAGGTGGTGTAGAATTGACACCTGAGAATTTAGCGAATGTGAAAGCCGGAAATATACTCAAGGTACACTATACGGGAGCAAGCACAGATCTCGAGTTTAAGGTAATGAAAGCCGGCGCTTTTTATAATATGCCCGGTACTCGAATGTTTGAGTGGATTTCTGATAATGGTGCTTTTGAGCAATTCCTTACCCCTACAGCCGTAGAAGCTATCAAAGCATATGGACTGCAAATCATCGGTGGTAATTTTACTTGCACCAAAGTAGAATTGTTAGATGGTAAGGTAGATGATCTCAAAGAAGGATACACCTTCTGGACTGGCTTCCGTTGGATAGAAAACGATAAAACATACGAGTTCTATTATAGTGGTCAAAATATTGATTGGAGCCAATATAAAGAGCTGGTTATCTATCATGAAGCAGGAACATCTGATTACGCCATCAACATTCGCACGAATTGGGATGCGAATGGTATTATTTCCGATGGTGGAGCTCATGAGACTAAATACGATAACAAACTGGTTCTTGACTTGTCGGAAATTAATGTCAATTCCATCATTGCTAATACAAATGCGGATAGAATCATGTTCCAATGTTTTGTCCCTGCATCTTTCAACATGACAGACATCGTACTTGTTCCGAAGGAGAACGGCGGTGCTACCGCTATTGACAACACCGTTATGGGTGAGAAAGCCATCAAGACTTTCGAGAACGGTCAACTCGTGATCATCAAAAACGGCGTTAAATACAACGCTATGGGCGCACAACTCTAATTGCCCGGCTTACGGTACAGGCGGCTGAATACCGCCTGTACTGACTAATTTTGTTGCAAAAAATAGCACGTATGTTGCAATGCAACAAAAATCACATATTTTGCAACTCGTAAATTTGCGTATGTGCGAGAAATAATGTACCTTTGCACAACGTTTTTGAAAAATAAATACTATGAAACAATCATTCTTGGCACTTTGTGCATGTGTAACTCTTCTGGCAGGCTGCTCCCAAAAGCCCGCCAATCATCCTACCGATGAGCCTTTCCGCTCTGTCTATCACCATTCTCCGGCTACCCATTGGATGAACGATCCGAACGGTATGTTCTTTGACGAGACCGCCGGTCTTTGGCACCTCTATTACCAACATAACCCCTTCGGCACGACGTGGGGACCGATGCACTGGGGACATGCCACCTCCGCTGACCTGCTCCATTGGGAGGAACATCCGATAGTTCTATACCCTGATTCATTGGGTACAATCTTCTCCGGCTCGATCGTCATTGACCGCAAAAACACCTCCGGTTTTGGCGAGAACGCTGTTGTAGCGATTTATACGCAATCCGAAGTGATCGGCCAGCATCAGTCTATCGCGTACAGCACCGACGGCGGATATACCTTCACCAAATACGAAGGAAACCCCGTGCTGATGGGCGATATTGCGGATTTCCGTGACCCTAAAGTGATGTGGGACGAGAAAGCGCAGGCATGGCTGATGACGCTTGCTTGCCAGCAGGAGATCCGTTTCTACGGCTCGAAAGACCTGAAAAAATGGGAATACCTCTCCTCCTTTGGAAAAGACCTCGGTGCGCATGGAGGCGTATGGGAGTGCCCGGAACTGTTGAAAATGAAGAACCCCACCTCAACCCTCCCCTCAAGGGAGGGAGAGCCGGAGGATAAATATGTTTTGTTGGTTTCCATCAATCCCGGTGGACCTTTCGGTGGTTCGGCTACTCAGTATTTCGTAGGTAACTGGGACGGAAAGACCTTTACTCCTGCCCCCTGTGGGGAAGGTAGGGAAGGGGTTACTCCCTGGCTCGATTACGGCAAGGATAACTATTCCACGTTCACTTTCCATAACGCGCCGGAAGGCCGATATGTAGCGTTAGGCTGGATGTCCAACTGGCAGTACGCTAACCAACTGCCGACGGTTGCTTTCCGTTCGCAGAACACCATCGCGCGTGACCTGTTCCTCTTTATAGATGACGAAGGCGAATACCGTCTGGGCTCGGTGCCCTCCAAAGAGACGATGGCGCTCAAAGGAGCGGAGACCAAATACCTCGCGGATTGTGCCGTGATCGAACTGAGTTTGGAGGGCAAACAAGACGCGGTGATCACGCTCTCGAATGCCAAAGGCGAGAAAGTGGTGATGACCCTCGATGTACATCGTCAGACCTTCTCCATGGATCGTACCGCTTCCGGCGACTGCTCGTTCTCCCATGAGTTCGCAGCGAACACCATCGCGCCGCTTTTTATCAAACGCGACACCTATCATGTGATCCTCTTTATCGACCATTGTTCCATCGAGGCGTTCGATGCTGACGGCGCATGGTCCATGACCAACCTCGTCTTCCCCTCCGCGCCGTATAACCACCTCGACGTACAAGGCGGTGAAGCGAAGATCTATCAAATTGAAAATTGATAATTATCGAGATCGCGAAATCTCGAGATCACGAGATCACGAAAAAATAATTGAATAATACTATGACAACTCAAAATTCGACTTCCAAATTTGCCCTTCTGTCGGTGATGCTGTGTTTCTTCACCATGGGCTTTGTGGACCTTGTAGGCATTGCGTCCAACTATGTGCAGCAAGACCTCGGTCTGACTCACTCGCAGGCGAACATCATGCCTTCGCTCGTTTTCTTCTGGTTCCTGATTTTCTCCGTGCCGACCGGCATGCTGATGAATAAGATCGGACGCAAGAAAACGGTGCTGCTCTCTATTGCCGTGACCGTCCTGTCGCTCATTCTGCCGCTCTGTGGCGAGAGCTACGGAATGATCCTGGTGGCTTTCTCGCTCCTTGGTATCGGAAACGCGTTGATGCAGACTTCCCTTAATCCCCTGGTATCGAATATCGTTACCGGCAATCTTTCCTCCACGCTGACTTTCGGTCAGTTCGTCAAAGCCATCGCTTCGTTCCTTGCGCCGTATATCGCCATGTGGGGTGCAACCGCCGTGCTGCCTTCCTTCGGTTTAGGCTGGAAAGTGCTGTTCCCGATCTATGCCATCATCGGTGTTTTGGCGATCGTGGCTCTTTCGCTCACCTCTATCCATGAAGAGCCGGTGGCTAAAGGATCGTCCTTTGCCGAGTGCTTCAAACTGCTGGCGAACCCCTTTATCCTCCTTTGCTTCCTCGGTATCATGTGTCATGTGGGCATTGATGTTGGAACGAACACCACAGCGCCGAAGATCCTGATGGAGCGTCTGGGCATGGATCTCGCAACGGCGGGATTTGCCACTTCGCTCTATTTCATCTTCCGTACCATCGGCTGTTTGAGCGGTTCGGCTATCCTGCGTCTGATCCCGGAGAAAGTGTTCTTTGCGATTTCCGTTTGTATGATCGTAGCTGCGATGGTGCTGATGGCGGTAGGTACATCCCAATGGATGCTCTATACCGGCATCGCGCTGGTAGGTTTCGGTAACAGCAATGTGTTCTCTATCTGTTTCGCGCAGGCACTCAATTACGATCCCGCGCACAGGAATGAGATCTCGGGCTTGATGATCATGGGTCTCTTCGGCGGAACGATCTTCCCGCTTTGTATGGGCTTTGCCTCCGACCTCATGGGCTCCCTCGGTGCTGTCCTTGTCATGTCCCTCGGTGCTGCATACCTCGTCGGTTTCAGCCTTAAAATGAAAAAATAATTGTGCATTGTAAATTGTAAATAGTTATGAAATACGTAATTGGTATAGGTGAGGCGCTGTTTGACTGCCTCCCGGAAGGACGCAAACTCGGTGGTGCGCCTGCAAACTTCGCTTATCATGTCTCGCAGTTCGGTCTCAACGGATGCGCTATTTCCGCCATCGGCGATGATGAGTTGGGAGAAGAGATCGTGGATACGTTCGAGAAAGTGCAAGCCGCTCTTCCTACTTTCAGTTTCCAACTCTCCACCGTGGAGCAGCCTACCGGCACGGTCAAAGTGACCCTTGATGACAAAGGTATCCCTCAATACGAAATCTGTCTGGGTGTAGCATGGGATAATATCCCGCTGACCAACGCGATGTTGGAGATCGCGCGCAACACCAAAGCCGTTTGTTTCGGATCGCTCGCACAGCGTTCGGAGACTTCACGAGAGACCATTCAGGCTTTCCTCGACGCTACCCCTGCGGACGCACTCAAAGTGTTTGATATCAACCTCCGACAGTCCTGGTACACCGCCGATGTCATTGCCGAGTCCCTGAGCCGCGCGAACGTGCTCAAGATCAACGACGAGGAACTGGATGTAGTGGCTACTATGCTTCTGGGCGAGCCTACTATGCCCGGCAAACTCATAGCCGAAGATCCGGAAAAGACCCGCCGTATCTGCCGCGAACTGATCGCCAAATACGGCTTGGACATGCTTATCCTCACCTGTGGTGCAATCGGCTCCTATGTCTTCACTGAAAGCCGTGAGTCCTATGTTGCAACTCCTAAAGTACAGGTGGCGGACACCGTAGGTGCCGGAGACAGTTTCACCGCTACTTTCGTGGCGCAACTCCTCCTCGGCAAATCTATCCGCGAAGCGCATGAGAAAGCGGTCGCTGTATCCGCTTTCGTCTGCACGCAGCACGGCGCTATGCCTGTCCTGCCCGAGGAACTGAAAAAATAACCGGCAAAGCCCAAATCTAAAAAAAGCGCATTTCGGTGCGCTTTTTGTTTGTTTGAAAGTTGTTTGAAAGTTGTTTGAAAGTTGTTTGAAAGTTGTTTGAAAGTTGTTTGAAAGTTGTTTGAAAGTTGTTTGACATCGTTTGACATGGTTTGACTTTGTTTGACATGGTTAACAACTTCAAACGAAGCGAAGCTTCTTCAAACTACTTCAAACCATTTCAAACAAAAAAAAGCGCCGATCGGCGCTTTTTTATTGCTCATTCGGCATTTGGAGCGTATAGAGAATAGCTTCAATCTGCCGTAGTGCATTGCGTTTCTTTTGTCCCGCAGCAAAGAGGAACGCTTCTGCGGTAACAACGCGTCCGTTCACTTGGTCCAAACGGGTGAGCGACACAAAGGGACCTCCCATCGCTTCGCCGTCCAGGATCTTCCATAATCCCCGGGTCTCCATGGCGTAGAACCCGCCTACCGTGTCACGCAATGCCGGCACAGAACGGGTTACCGGCGGGAAATG
Source organism: uncultured Bacteroidales bacterium (assembly GCA_946534715.1). Lineage (GTDB taxonomy): Bacteria > Bacteroidota > Bacteroidia > Bacteroidales > Paludibacteraceae > Colicola. The sequence goes on from CAMNCW010000025.1 coordinate 19,550, forward strand.
TTTGAACTCCGTTCCCATGTGGCTGCCCTCTACTTGCGCGGTGACGAGTTGACCTAACACGGCATTACGCATAGCGATGATGGAGGCGTTGGAGAACTGCTCCCTGTCGGTATAGGGGAGGGAATAGACCACGATGTCTTTGCGCATCGGACCTTTGTTGTTGCAACACCAGAGAACCTGAACGGAATCGTCGTAATTTTCAATTTTTAATTTTTCATTTTTGATCAGCATAAAGTCCTCGGGGATAAGGAGGTCGTAGCCCTGCTGTTTGAGTATTGCGCGCGCGTCCTTATTCGTATTCGCGCGATAGAAAGCCGTTTGACGCGCCAATTCCTCGCGCACAAACCATTCGCGGACGGCTTCACCTTGCTCCTTCCAATAATTCACAAACGCCTCCTCGTTCGGCGCCTGAATACGGATATATGCCTGCGGTTTGGACCAGTTGTCGCGCGATTTGAGCACTTTGAGCTGCGTGTATTTCTCGGGATTGATGTCCACAAAGAGAATATTGCGCGTAGCTTTGAAGAGATCGTCAAACTGCGCGGGCGTGACATGCGAGACGGTGAAATACGCTTCCATTTGCGGCAAACCGTACATGTCTGCTCCCATGACGGAGCAAACGGGTTCTTTCACTGCCGCCGGGCTTACTACGAGACACTCATAAATACTTCCTGTAGCCGATGTCAAGAGACGGTCGCTACTCTTCCCGCAACTGACCAGCGCGAGGAGCATAAAGCCAAAAAATAATACTTTTTTCATGTCAATAATCAATTTTTGGTGCAAAATTACAAAAAAAAAGCCAAATAAGCAAAAAAAAGTAAAAAAAATTTGCATATGTGCAAAAAAAATTGTAATTTTGCACCCACAAAATCAATCTTTTGATTTTTTTAACAACAAATAAATACAATTTGAAGCCATGACACTATTTACTGACAATCTCTTCCTAACGGACGATCCGGATGGTTTCCGTGTGTGCCGCGAAACCCGTACCAGTAATATTGCTACGATGTCCGTTATCTATTGTGAGGCAGGTTATCTGGATGTTTATTTCCATGGTAAAATGATTCGAATCAATGCCGGTGAACTGTTTGTTCGTGTGCCGGATTTCAATTTTAAATTAGGTCCCTACGAGCTCTCCCCGGATTTGAAGTTCAAACAGGCTACGATCAGTACCTCCGTCTTTGAAACGATTATGCACGACCACATGCGTGTTGAACCGCATTGGTGGGCGAAATTGGAATATCTCAAGAAAAACCCCATTTTTGCCATTAACGCAATCTCGGTAGATTTTCTGAATACGTACTTCCATTTGCTTCAACTCCAATTGCAAGATAATCAGACCGAATACCGCAAGCAGATCCGGATGCTCATTGCCCGTGGCGCAGCGATGGAGATACTCAATTATCTGGATAAATTAGCAGTGATCGATAATAATGATGATTATCGCAACTCGGTTAACCAAAGCGACTACACTTTCCGTGAGTTCACCAAACTGCTGCAACAATACCCCCACAAGCGCGAAGTACAATGGTACGCTCAGCAGTTGGGTATCACGCCGAAGTACTTATCCGAGATTTGCAAAGAGCGTAGCGGTAAGGCTGCCGGAGAATGGATAGCCGATGTGACCGTCTCGGAGATCAAGCATTATCTCCATAATACCACGAAACCGATACACGAAATCGCCAGAGTGATGGAGTTCCCCAATGCCAGTTTCTTCTGCCAATATACGAAGAAACATACGGGACTCACACCGAATCATTTCCGTAAAAAGAAGAGTGAATAATATAGTTCATGGTATCAAAAAAACGTCCTTTCGGGACGTTTTTTTTGTGCCGGTATGTTTGTTTTTACCAAGCAAAGAGCGGATGCCGGTTCATCTCTTTGTTGACCTCTGCACGCACGGAGGCGACAACCGCTTCGCTCGTCGGGTCCCGGAGCACCCGGTCAATCAACTCAACGATCCACCCCATCTTGTCCTCTTTCAGTCCACGGGTTGTAATAGCCGGTGTTCCGAAACGCAGACCGCTCGTCTGGAATGCCGAACGGCTGTCAAAGGGCACCATGTTCTTATTGGTGGTGATGTCCGCCGAAACCAATGCCTGTTCGGCTACCTTACCGGTCAAATCCGGGTATTTGGTACGCAGATCAATGAGCATGGAGTGATTGTCCGTACCGCCGGAGATCACTTTGTACCCCTTATCCATGAACGCCTGCGCCATGACCGCCGCGTTCTTCTGTACCTGACGCTGATAAACCTTGAAATCCTCGGTGAGCGCTTCGCCGAAAGCAACCGCTTTGGCTGCGATGACGTGCTCCAGAGGTCCTCCTTGTGTGCCCGGGAAAACAGCCGAGTCGAGTAGGGCGGACATCTTCCTGATCTCCCCTTTCGGCGTCGTCTTGCCCCATGGGTTGTCAAAATCTTTACCCATTAGGATCACTCCTCCTCGCGGACCACGGAGGGTCTTGTGGGTCGTACTGGTGACAATATGAGCGAACTTGAGCGGGTTCTCCAGCAGTCCGGCAGCGATCAGTCCTGCCGGGTGCGCCATATCGACCATGAAGATAGCGCCGATCTCATCGGCTACCCGGCGGATACGTGCGTAGTCCCATTCGCGGCTGTAGGCACTGGCGCCGGCAATGATCAGTTTGGGCTTGTGTTCGCGCGCCTTGCGCTCCAGATCATCGTAATCCACACGCCCCGTCTCCTCATTGAGGTCATAGCCGATGGCGTTGAACATCAGTCCGCTGAAATTAACGGCTGAGCCATGACTGAGGTGACCTCCATGGCTCAAATTAAGCCCCATGAACGTATCGCCTGCTTTGAGGCATGCCATGAATACCGCCATGTTCGCCTGCGCACCGCTATGCGGCTGTACGTTCACATACTCGGCGTTATAGAGCTGTTTCAGCCGGTCCCGTGCGATGTTCTCCGCAATGTCCACCACCTCGCAACCACCATAGTAGCGGTGACCGGGATAACCCTCTGCGTACTTGTTGGTCAGCACACTGCCCATCGCCTCCATCACCTGGTCGCTGACGAAGTTCTCGCTGGCTATCAATTCAATGCCTTTGGTCTGACGTTCCCGCTCACGGCGGATGATGTCAAAAATCTCTGTGTCTCGGTTCATGATAGTGTATTTTTGTTAAATTTTGTGCAAAGATACAATAAAAATAGCACATACGCAAATATATTTGAATTTTTTTGCAGAAAAATTTGGTTATATCAGAAATTTTTAGTACCTTTGCACCGTGAATTGATTGAGGGGACCCCGAAAGGAGTTCCCTCACGCGTTACAAAATGGTTGGAAAGGCTAACAACTTCAAACCATTTCAAACAACATCAAACAACTTCAAACAATGTTAAAAGAACAATTAAAAGAATGGATTGAAGCGTATCTGAAGGATACGGATTATGAGTTGATCACGCTGAATGTGTCCGCGGGAAATGACATTTTGGTGGAAGTGGACCGTCTGGCAGGCGTAGATGTGGATTTCTGCGCGGAGCTGAATCGCTATCTGGTGGAGAAACTGGACCAGACCTCCACCGATTATTCTTTGGAAGTGGGTTCTGTGAGTCTGACCGATCCGTTCAAGACCAGGATGCAGTTTGAGAAAAACCTCGGGCATGATGTGGAAGCGCTGGTGGAAGGTAAAAAATACCGCGGTCAGCTCGTTTCTGTGGATGAGGAGACGTTCTCGGTGGATTGCGAGGAGAAAGTGGCGGTAGAAGGCAAGAAACGCAAAGAAACCCAAATCGTGACGCATACCTGGCGGTACGAAGAACCTAAATACGTACGCTACGACCTCAAGTTCTAAGTAAAGAAAATAATAAATGAATAAATATTTTTATGGCAACTAAACAACAAGAATCCGTCAATTTAATTGACATTTTTTCGGAGTTCAAGGACTTCAAAAGAATTGACAAACAAACGTTTATCAATGTATTGCAAGACTCGTTCCGCAGCGTGATCACCAAAATGTACGGCAATGCTGCTAACTATGACGTGATCGTTAACCCGGACAAAGGTGACCTGGAAATCTATCGTAACCGTCTGGTAATGGAGGATGATGATGTAGCTAATCCCGAGACCCAAATCGCTCTGAGCGATGCTCTCAAATTAGACGATGAGGCAGAAATCGGCGAGGAGGTAACGGATAAAGTGGAAATGTCCTCTTTCGGTCGTCGTATGATCCTGAACCTCCGTCAGACTTTGGCATCCAAGATCCTGGAGCTCCAGAAGGAGAGCCTATACCAGAAATACAAAGAGATGATGGGCACAATCGTTTCCGGTGAATTGTATCAGGTGTGGAAAAACGAGATGCTGCTCTTGGACGAAGATGGCAACGAGCTCTATCTCCCGAAAGCAAACCAAATCCCGACGGACTACTACCGCAAAGGGGATATTATCCGCGCCGTGGTGGTACAGGTGGAGAACAAGAACCAAAACCCGAAAGTCATTCTGAGCCGTACAGCTCCGCTGTTCCTGCAACGTTTGTTCGAGCAAGAGGTGCCGGAGGTGAAAGAAGGTCTGATTGCTATCAAGAAAATAGCCCGTATTCCGGGTGAGCGTGCCAAAGTAGCCGTAGAGACGTTTGACGACCGTATCGACCCGGTAGGCGCATGTGTGGGTGTGAAGGGTGCACGTATTCACGGTATCGTACGCGAATTGCGCAACGAGAACATCGATGTGATCAACTATACCCCGAACATCAACCTCTATATCCAGCGCGCACTCTCTCCTGCTAAGATTTCCAGCATGGAGATCGATGAAGAGGCTAAGACCGCAAAGGTCTATTTGCAGCCTGAAGAGGTGAGCTTGGCTATCGGTAAAGGCGGATATAACATCAAGCTGGCTTCCATGCTGACCGGATACGAGATCGACGTTTACCGCGAGATCAATGAGCAGGATATGGACGATATTTATCTGGATGAGTTCAACGATGAAATCGACCAATGGGTCATTGACGCGCTGAAAGCCGTTGGCCTCGACACCGCAAAAGACGTGTTGGCTAAGAGCAAGGAAGAGTTGCTCAAACTGACCGACTTGGAGGAGGAGACAATCGATGATGTGCTCCGAATCCTGGCTGCGGAATTTGAAAACGATTAAGTCTAACCCTTAACCCCTCCGACGGTGCGGAGGATAAACAAACACTGTTTGCGTATGGCAATAAAATTAATTAAAGCTTGTAAAGAGTTAAATATCGGTATGGCTACCCTCACATCCTGGTGTGAGAAACATGGTCATACCATCGAATCTGACCCGAACGTGCGCATAGACGACGACCTCTATCTGCTTTTGGCCAAAGAGTTCAACAAGGACATGGCAGTTAAGATCGAGGCCGACCGCATAGCAGCTGAGCGTCAGGCTCGAGAGGAGGCGGAGAGAGCTGCGGCTGAGGCTGCCAAACGTGCGAAAGAAGAGGCTGAAGCAGCTCGCAGAGCGGCAGAAACTGCCAAACGTGAGGCGGCTCGCAAGGCAGAAGAGGAAGCCAAGAAAGCCGCAGAGGCTGCTGAAGCGGCTAAAAAAGCACAGGAAGAGGCAGAGGCCAAGAAGAAACAGGAAGAAGCGGCGAAGGCTGCTGAAAAAGCCAAAGAGGCTGAACTGGCTAAAGCTGCCAAACCGGTAGCTCAGGCAACTCCGGCTGCTCCGGCAAAACCAAAACCCGAAATCTTTACACTCGGTAAACCGCAACTGAAGAATGCACCCAAGGTGTTAGGAAAAATTGACTTGGATGCAATCGATACCTCTACACGTCCGGCTAAGAAAACCAAAGAACAGAAACGCAAAGAGCGTGAGGAACGTCAACGCGAGCAGCAGGCACAACATGAACAGCAACAAGCTGCTGCGGCGGAACGCCGTAAACGCGAGCGCATCAAGAACAATGCTGCGAAAGTAGATCCGAACGACAAACGAAATCAAGCTGGTAAGAAAAACAAGAAAAACCAGCCTCGCGAAGCTACGCAGGAAGAGGTAGATAAGGCTTTGAAAGAGACGCTGAGCCGCCTTTCTCAAAAGCAGAACAAGAGCAACACCTCCAAGTATAAGCGTGAGCGCCGTGAGCAGGAACGCGAGAAGCATGAATTGGAGATGATGGAGGCACAGGAGCAGTCCAAAGTGCTGAAACTGACCGAGTTCGTGACCGCCAACGATCTGGCGAACATGATGAATGTGCCGGTAAATAAGATCATCGGTACCTGTATGTCCCTCGGTCTGTTCGTCTCCATCAACCAGCGTCTGGACGCTGAGACCATCAACCTCGTGGCGGAAGAGTTCGGTTTCACGACCGAATACGTCTCCGCGAAAGTGGTGGAGGAAATCAACGCCGACGAAGTGGTGAACGAGGAAGATATCGAGCCGCGCTGCCCGGTAGTCACCGTAATGGGTCACGTCGATCATGGTAAGACTTCGTTGCTCGACCACATCCGTAACGCGAACGTCATCGCCGGCGAGGCAGGAGGTATCACCCAGCATATAGGTGCTTACAATGTCAAGTTGAAGAACGGCCAGCATATTACGTTCCTCGATACGCCGGGTCACGCCGCCTTCACCGCTATGCGTGCACGTGGTGCGAAAGTGACGGATATAGCAATCATCATCATCGCTGCCGATGATGCGGTCATGCCGCAGACTGTCGAGGCGATCAACCACGCGCAAGCTGCAGGTGTACCGATGGTATTCGCTATCAACAAAGTGGACAAACCCGGTGCTAACCCCGATAAGATCCGCGAGCAGTTGTCGAACATGAATATCCTCGTCGAAGACTGGGGTGGTAAATACCAATGTCAGGAAATATCCGCGAAGAAAGGTGACGGCGTCTATGAACTCTTGGAGAAAGTGCTCCTCGAGGCAGAGATGTTGGATCTCAAAGCAAACCCCAAACGTCGTGCGAAAGGTTCGGTTATCGAGTCCTCGCTGGACAAAGGCCGCGGATATGTAGCTACGCTTCTCGTTCAGGACGGTACACTCCATATGGGCGACATCGTGCTGGCAGGTACTTTCCATGGCCGTATCAAAGCGATGTTCAACGAGCGCGGACAGAAGATCACGGAGGTACGTCCGGGTGAGCCATGTTCGATCCTCGGTCTGAATGGTGCTCCGCAGGCAGGTGATGAGTTTAACGTACTGCCGACTGAACAGGAGGCACGCGACATAGCGAACAAACGTGAACAACTGCAACGCGAGCAATCGATCCGTACGAAGAAACATATAGGTCTCGAGGAAATCGGTCGCCGTATGGCTATCGGAGACTTCAAAGAGCTCAATATCATCATCAAAGCCGATGTGGACGGATCTGTAGAGGCGCTCAAGGATTCGTTGATCAAGCAATCCACAGAGAATATCCAGGTCAATGTCATCCACGGCGCTGTCGGTGCTATCTCGGATAGCGATGTCATGCTCGCTGCGGCTTCTGATGCGGTGATCGTCGGTTTCAACGTGCGTCCGACCGGTACCGCCCGTAAGATGGCAGAGCAGGAGGAGGTCGATATCCGCATCTACTCCATCATCTATGACGCTATCAACGAGCTCAAAGATGCCATGGCAGGTATGTTGGCGCCGGAGGTGAAAGAGGAAGTGACCGCTACCCTCGAGGTGCTGCAAACTTTCCATATCTCCAAAGTGGGTACCATAGCAGGATGTATTGTGCGTGAAGGCAAGATCAAACGTGGTAATAAAGTGCGTGTCATCCGCGACGGTATTGTGATCAAGACCGCCGAATTGGCATCCCTCAAACACGTGAAGGATGATATCAAAGAGGCTGGTGTGAATACCGAATGCGGTTTGAGCCTGAAAGCGTACGATGATCTGCAAGTTGGCGATATTCTCGAATCCTTCGAGGAAATCGAAGTGGCGAAAACGCTGTAAATGAATAGTTAATAGCGTAGAGTGAATAAATTATGAAGAAATTAGCTTTATTATCCCTTTCAGCTGTGATGCTGAGCAGTTGTTTGGTCACGCGGATCCGCACGGTAGTTCCTACGGTGGAGACAGTGGTTCCGGCGCAGACGGTGTATTCAACCACCGTCACTTCGCCGGCGCCGAAAACGACTACCGTAACTACCGTCAAGGTAACGAACTACAGTTCCGATCCCTGTTTCTATCTGGATCTGAACGCTGTGGCGGCTGCTTTTGCTGAGAGCCGCAGTGTCAGCGAGTTTGAGATGCTCTTGAACTCCAGCCGCTATATGATCAATAACTTGGATTTGAACCGCGATGGATTTATTGATTACCTGCGTGTTATCGAGACCCGCAGCGGATATTACAACGCCTGTCTCATTCAGGCTTGTCTCGCTCCCGGGGTGTTCCAGGATGTAGCTACATTGGTGGCGGAACATCGTCCCGATGTGTTGTTTGTGGAGGTCATCGGCGATGCTTATATGTATGGCCGTAACTATATAGTGCGTCCGGTTTTCGTAAAACGTCCGCCTATGTGGGATGTGTATGGCAGACCTAATTATGCTACTTGGTCGTCGCCGTATTATTATGGCAATTATCCGTCCTATTACACGCGGCCGCAACCGGTTTATTTGAACCACTATCAGGCATATGTAACGACGTATATGACCAATAATATCTATTGCCACCACTGCGATTACCCGACTTCGCCGTATTACAACGGGTATAGCCAAATGACACAGCCGTACGCCCGCCGCGACTACCAGAATCAATACCCGGATCAGTCCTTTGAGCGTCGTACGCGTACGATCGTGGCGAATAATCCGACCGTTCAGGTCAATAACGCAGGTCAGCTCCGCCGTGTGGTTTCTTCCAATGCGGAGACAAGCACGAATACAGGAGCGTCGACCCGTCAAACCGGCACGACTACAACGCGTCAGACCGGTTCGACCACTACGCGTCAAGCCACCACTACGACCACTACCGGTACTTCCTCACGCCAGACAAGTACGACTACCACGCGCCAAACGGGTACTACTACCACACGCCAAACGGGTACTACTACCACACGTCAGGCTGAGAGCAAAACAACAACTTCAACGAAGACAACAACCCGTACACCGGTCACTACGGTAGATACCAAAGTAAAGAAAAGTGGTACTACAAGCACCACTATTCGAAGAACTGATTCTACCGGCCGTACTACTACGGTTAAACGTGAATCAACGACGAGCACCCGTTCTTCCGGCACTACGAACACGCGGACAAGCACTTCCACGACCCGTAGCACTTCGGGCACTACTAGATCCTCTCAAGGTTCGACAACCGAATCCAACCCTCGTTCGACCCGACGCGCACGTTAACCCATTCCCCTAAGCTCTCGTGGATCGTCACTTTGGTACCCTCATGAAGGGTGAAAAGGTCGGTCCCCGAGCGGTCTGGAGAAGACTTCGCATTAACGATACCCTGTGTGATGATAGCTTCATTGCGCAGGGTATCTCTGTTATGCAGCGACAAACCGTTGAGGCCCGTGATGAGCGAGAAGAGCAGGGCGATCCATGCTGTATGGAAAGCACTCTTGCGCACCCACGGCTCGCGGCCTAAAAGGAAAAGCAGTATGCCAGCCAAACCTAAGATAAACAGCACAATAGAAATCATAAACCATTTGGGTTCACTCAATGTGTTACGCAATGCGCGGGCCCAGGAGGAGAGGAAGAAATCCTGCTCCTTGATATTATCCACAATGCGGCTTTGCGCAAAAGCAAGGTTGTATTTTGCATCCTTGTAGTTCGGCTTCAGACGCAAGGCGCGCTCGTAATTCAAAATAGCCTGTGACAACTCGCCTTGCTTGAAACGCGCGTTGCCTAAATTGTAATACAGCGTCGCGTCCGGTTGCTCGTCAAGGAGCGACTGATACAATTCTGCCGCCTCTTCGTATCGTCCGTCCGCATAGGCGGAATTAGCGGTTTCAAAAGCATCTTGCGCAGAAGAGAGCGCGCTGCTGATGCAAAAAATCGATATAACGATATATCGATATACCGATATACCAAAGTTATTCATTGATTTCATATCTTCTGATCTTCCAAATGGTTAATTAAATTCGTGGTCGCCTGATACAGGTCGTCCATAGTGTGATCGGTTGCGGGGGCATAGCGTGCAAACTCGGCGGTGGACAACACATCCATCACCTCTTTGATGAGTTCGTCGCTCACGCCTTTCTGACGCAAAATAGAGGCGATATTCTCCTTGTTCAGATCTGCGGTCGGGATAGAGAGACGGTCGCTCAGATAACTCCATGCGGCGCGTTCGATCTCCGCGTAGAAAGCGTTCGAATCGTTCGCTTTGAGTGCCGACGCTGCGGCTTTCAGACGTTTCTGAGCTACTTTGTTCGCGCGTTTGTAACGTACGCGGTTGATGTCCGATGCCTCCTTGATCTGACGGCGTAAGACAATCAGCAGAATGATGGCTATCAGCAACGGAATGACGTACCATAACCAAATATATTGGTAATGGATAAAGCCCAATTGGGATTTTTTATTCTTCTGCAATGGTCTCGTGTTGATGTAGCGGATATCCGTTCCGAGCTGTTTGATATCTTCCTTTTGTGCGTGATAAACCACGGCAGAAGGCTGTGCTCCCGATGCCGAAGACTCATTCGCGCCGCGTTTCACTTTCACTGTATATTCCGGTGTCGAAAGGGTCTTGTACGCTTTCTCCTCGATATCGAAATAACTGAAATGGAGCGCCGGGATCGTGTATTCGCCGCCGTTACGCGGAATAGCCAAGTACTCAATGGACTTTGTACCGCTCATGCCCGAAGTGGTGGTCTTGAAATTATTCGTCACTTTCGGATCATACGGCTCAAAGCCTTCGGGCCAGTCGATCGCCGGGGTCTTGAGCAGTTTCATGTTTCCGGAACCGCTGATATCCAATTTGATGGTGATGGCTTCGTTCGCTTGTACTTCGGTCTGCGAGATAGAAGGTGTCATCGTGAATTTTCCCACACCGCCGGAGAAACCTGCCGGCTTGCCACCGGGCAACGCCGACACATGAATCGTCACGCCCGGAGCCGTCAGCATCTTCGTCACGTTTGTATAAGTGCCGAAGAAATCATCAAAAATAGACCGCGCGCGTTGCTGTACTTGTACACGGAGAACCGCCTCGAAATGCGCCGGGTCGATCTTGATCTCGCCCGAGTGCTGAGGGTAGAGTACTGTGCGGTAAAGCACCGCCGTCTGATAATTACGGCCGTTGTAGTGTTCCAACTCGGTTTGGATCTCGCCTTGCTCTAACTCCTGTTTCAGAAAGCCCGTGAACTCCGGCAACTTGGTGTTATTGGTCAACTGCGCTACATCCACGCCTGCAAAATACAGCTTGTAGCTGACCATCAACGCCTCTTGCTCATGTACTCTCGTTTTGGTCACGATTGTCCGCACGAAGAGGTTCTCCGAGTTAACAGCTCCGGACGAACTGCTCTGCGTGCTTTGGTTGCTTTGTCCGCCTTGCCCCCTCCCTTGTTGCGAGGCCTGTGATGGGCTTGCCTGTTCATCCTCCGGCAACACTTGGATACGGACACCATTGGATTGTACTTGCTCGCCGTCCGCTTTGATGGTCGCCGGACCGATGGTGAAGGTACCTGCCGTGCGAGCCATGAGCATATACGTATAGGTCTGCTCAAAGGACGAAGTGCGTTTGCCGTTGACGAACGAAGTGCTACTGCTCGTCGAGGTGTACGGACCGCTCAATACATCGAAATCCGTGAACTCCGGTGCACGAAGGTCGCGGCTTCGCTGATTGACCGTATAGGTCAACTGAAACGGCTTACCCACGATCACCTGACTTGGCGCGGTAGCCTTAAATACCACACCATCGGCAAACGCACTCAATGCGATGCCGATGAATACGAATATGGATAATATCTTTTTCATATATTGTAATTCTCGAATTTGAATTTTTTATGAAGTAGATTTGGTTTTTCCGGTGAGGGAGTTATGGTGTCCATAACGACCGAACCGAAAAGCCAAAGATACTCAGAAAAAACAAATTTACTACCATTCTTTTTCTACGCGACGTTTTTTACCCTGCTGCCGCTGCAACTTCTCTTGTGTATCTTGTTCGTCCTGTTCCAAAGCCTGCAAGATCTGCTCAGCGGTCTCTTTGTCCATTTGGTCTTCGTTCTGCTCTTGCTGCTGTTCTTGCTGATCTTGGTTTTGTTGTTCCTGCTGTTGCTGCTGTTGCTGCTGTTGTTGCTGATCTTTCTTCTGATCTTGATTTTGCTGTTGTTGCTGCTGTTGTTGCTGTTGCTGTTGCTGTTGCAACATCTCCATCGCTTTGACCAGATTGTATCGCGTATCATTGTCGCTCGGATTAGCCCGCAGCGATTCCTGATAAGCCGCTACGGCTTGGTCGTACTGCTGTTGGGCAAAGGCGCAGTTACCGATGTTGTGCATTGACTTCGAGTAGCGCTCTTTGTCCTTTTTCTTGTCCAACATTTTTGCCGCTGTCTCAAACTCAGCCTGTGCGTCGGCGTACTTGTCCTGTTTGAAGAGCGCATCGCCGAGGTTGTAATGTGCCTCGTAACCGTCTTTGTTCTTCTCCAAACCACGACGGTAGTCCACTTCCGCCTCTACGTAATTCTGTTTTCTGTACTCGCGGTTTCCGCTACGTACATCGCCCGCTTCCTTCTGCGCGAAAGCTGTCGAACTAAACAACAACAATACTAATATACTTTTAACTTTCCACTTCATAACTCTCTCATCTATAAACTTTCAACTCTCAACTTTTTCCCCGAATATATCTAACTTGGTTAACGATTTGTTCTTCCTGTTGAAAATGAAGAAATCAATGACAAGCAACAACAACGCCATGAGCGCAAAGCTCTGGAATTGCTCATTGTAGTCGGTATAAACCTGTGTCTCGATCTCCTGTGTGCCAAGTTTGTCCAACTCTTTCTGGATCGCTTTCGTGGCGGTGTTGCTGTTGTCGCAACGCACATATATACCCCCTCCGGCTTGTGCTATCTCGCGGCACATCTCTTCGTTCAGTTTGCTTACCACCACATTGCCGTTTCTGTCCTTGCGGTAGTTGTTTGTGCCCGGCAGAGGAATAGGACTTCCTTCCGGCTTACCGATACCCACCACCAACACGCGGATACCCATTTCCTTGGCTTTTTGGGCTACAGCTACGGCGTCGTCCTCATGGTTTTCACCATCGGTGATAAGGATGATCGCACGGCTTGCATCGCTCTGTTCCCCAAAACAACGGATACTCGTGCTTAACGCCTGACCGATCGCCGTTCCTTGCGTCTTGATCAGATCCGGCTTGATCGTGTTAAGGAACATCTTCGCCGAAACGTAGTCGCAGGTAATAGGCAACTGAATGAACGCATCGCCGGCAAAAACAACTAAACCCACTTTGTCGTTCACCATGTTGTCCATCAGCTTGCTCAACATCTGTTTGGCGCGCTCCAAACGGTTCGGCGCTACGTCTTCCGCGAGCATTGAGTTGGAAATATCTAACGCCACGATGGCTTCTATACCTTGCCTCTTCTCGGTCCGTTCGCTCTGTCCGAATTGCGGACGTGCCGCCGAGATGATCAGCAGCGTCAAGGCCACCAACACAATACTGAACTTAACAACCGGTCGCACACGGCTTGCGTTCGGCATCAACTGTTCCATCAACGCTGCGTCACCGAACTCCTCCAACTGACGTCTCTTATGGCGCGTATAGGCCCAAAATGCGAAAGCAAATGCCGGTACACTCGCCAAAAGCCACAATACTTCTATATTTGCAAATCTAAACATTGTCTTTTGTTTTAAATGACCCGTTCTCTCTCCCTTCTCCCTCCCTTGTGTGGAGGGCTGGGGTGGGGTTATTCCCTCCCTTGTGGGGTGAAGAGCTCTGCTCGATCGAGCGTCCTGTGGACGGTCGTAGAACAAATTCGGGTGGGGTTCTCAATTACTTATCGTGCGTAGCACAAAGTACCGTAAAATCACTTCTAACAGCAAGCAAATCACAGCCGCAATGAGAAACGGCACAAAGTTCTCCGTATGTTTGGCATACTCCCGCACACGCAGTTTGGTCTTCTCCAACTGGTCTATCTGCTCATAAATTCGTTTCAAACTGCCGTTATCGGTAGCGCGGAAATACTGACCGCCGGTGATATTGGCGATGTTCCGCAGCGTTCCTTCGTCAAACTCCGAATCCATCGTCACGTACTGACGACCCATAGGCGTATTCACCGGCACGCGGGTCTGACCGTAACTGCCGACGCCCACCGTATAAACACGTATTCCATATGTCTTGGCAATCTCCGCGGCTGTCTGCGGGTCTATGTCTCCGCGGTTATTGCTACCATCGGTCAATAGAATAACCACTTTCGATTTCGTTTGGCTGTCTTTCATTCGGTTGACAGCGTTCGCAAGACCTAAACCGATGGCCGTTCCGTCTTCGATCATGCCGTACTCAACGGATTTGAACAAGTTCACCAACACCGCGTGATCGGTCGTCAGCGGACACTGTGTGAAACTCTCTCCTGCGAAAACAACCAAACCGATCTGGTCGTTCGGTCGTGCAATCACGAAATCCGATGCCACTTGTTTGGCGGCCTCCAAACGGTTCGGCTTCAAGTCCTCCGCCAACATCGTGCCTGAAATATCAAGCGCCATCATAATGTCAATTCCTTCGGTGCTTTCGCTCGACCAGCGGTTCGTCAACTGAGGTCGTGCCAATGCCAAACTCAGCAGCGTCACTACTGCCACACGAAGCAAAAACGGCACATGCAGCATCCATATACGCCAACTCTTGGGCTGTGCTGCTAACACGCTCGTGTCGGATATCTGCACGCTCGCATCGCTCTTCCGTAACTCATACGCATACCATGCGATGATCGGTATCAGCAGCAGTAACAAAAATAAATATCCCGGATTAGCAAAACTCATAAACTTTCAACTTTAAACTAGACGACTTCTTTCAACTCTCCACTTTCAACTTTCAACTTTGTGCTTTCCACAAACTCATACGCCGTGTTCAGCGCCTGCTCGTTCTCGTCCGGTGTCGTGTGCCATTTGGCGAACTTGACGAGGTCTGCCAATTGCAGCATCTTCTTCAATTTCTCATAGAGCTCTTTGCCCTCTTCCGCCGGTAATTGTGAATTGTGCATTGTGAATTGTGAATTGACTTTGCCCTCTTCCACCGGTAATTGTGAATTGTGCATTGTGAATTGTGAATTGGCTTTGCCCTCTTCCACCGGTAATTGTGAATTGTGCATTGTGAATTGTGAATTGACGAGAATTGGTTTCAATTCTCGTAACGTTTCATCGCTCGTCTTCTCGCTACTCTGCACGTCAAAACGCCTTCCTATATACTCGCGCACAACATCCGTCAGCTCGGTCTGATACTCTTTGACCTTGCCGTCCTTCCATATCTTTTGCGCCTTGATCTCGTCTAATTTCTCTAACGCCACTTCGTCCGCAGGCCGCAATAACTCCGGCTCGATCACCTCTTCCTCCGGCTTGCGGTTCTTTTCGTACCAACGCCATAAGTAATAGACTCCGACGCCTAAACCGCCAAGACCCAATGCCAACAAGATCCACCGGATAATTCCCCACCACCAGATAGGAGCTTTCTCAATATCTTTGATATCGGTGATGGCTAATGTGGTATCTACTTCGAACGGCTGAATGACATTGAGTGCCATCGACTCGGTCCAAAACGTGTCTTCGCCGCTGGCTATACCTATCGGGGAAATAGAAAACAAACTGTCCTTGAAGGACGTCAGAACCAACTCTTGTTGGAGTTGTACACGTCCGTCGGGCAGGGTAGTGGTGTCTATTTTCCCCTGTTCCACGATCTCAATGCCGTCTTGTAGCATCTCCCCGAACACAGGCATCTCCACGCGTTCGTTCTGATCGTGTGTCACGCGCAGGTGCATGGCCGTCTGGTCGCCTAACATCAGCATCGTCGAGTCGATACTCACGCTAACTACTATCGCTAATAATAAATTAAACATTGTGCATTTTTCGCGCATCATTGCGCGAACAATAATTTTTAATTTTTAATTTTTAATTGTGAAAAAGTTGCATCAACTTTTTCACATAATCCTCATCCGTCCTCATGGAAACATGGTTCATGCCGGTCTTCGAGTACATCGTCTCGAGAGCCGCCTGTTTGTCATTCCATGCCTTGGCATAAGCATCGCGAACGCTCTTCAGACTCGTGTCCGTCCAAACGCGAGCGCCGGTCTCCGGGTCTTTTACCTTCAGCAAACCCACATTCGGCATCTCCGCGTCCCTCCGGTCGTATATCTGTATAGCGTTCAGATCATGCTTTCGTGCAGCAATCACTATAGGAGAAACTGAGTTCGACCTCTTTCCCTCCCTTGAGGGGAGGGTTAGGGTGGGGTTGCCTATTAAATCGCTTATCAGAAACGCCGTACACCGCCTCTTCTGTGCGTTCGTCAGGAACTCCAACGCCGCGTTGATATTCGTCCCGTGGTGTTCCGGCTCAAACGACAGCAACTCGCGGATGATATGTAACACGTGGCTTTTTCCCTTCTTCGGCGGAATAAATTTCTCCACTTGGTCGGAAAAGAAGATCACACCCACCTTGTCGTTGTTTTCGATCGTTGAGAACGCCAGCGTCGCAGCTACTTCGGCCATCGTGTCGCGTTTCATCTGGCTTTGGGTTCCAAAGTTACGACTTCCGCTCACATCGACGAGCAACATCACCGTCAGCTCGCGTTCCTCTTCATAGACCTTGATGTACGGCCGGTTCATCCTTGCCGTCACATTCCAGTCAATCGACCTCACATCGTCACCCGGCTGATATTCGCGCACCTCGCTGAACGCCATACCACGACCTTTGAACTGGCTGTGGTATTCGCCTGCGAAGATATTCCGACTCAGCCCGTGGGTCTTGATCTCTATCTTCCGAACTCGTTGTAATAATTCTTCTGAAGTCATAAATTATGCCTCATTAGTAATTTCCGTTTTTGAATTTTTCGTGAGAGGATTTGGTTTTTCCGGTAAGGGAGTTATGGGGTCCATAATGACCGAACCGAAAAGCCGAAGACTCCGCGAAAAAACAAAAACTATTAAGGTACCTGTACGGCGTTAAGCACTTCCGTGATGATATCTTCTGTGGTCACATTGTTTGCCTCTGCCTCGTAAGTCAGACCGATACGGTGTCTCAATACATCATAACATACCGCACGTACATCTTCCGGCGTTACGTATCCTCTCCTATGAATAAACGCGTACGCACGCGCTGCACGCGCAAGGCTGATACTTGCACGAGGACTACCGCCGAAAGCGATCATCTGTTTCATGTCTTTTAATCCGTACTCTTCCGGCTGACGGGTTGCGAACACAATATCCACGATGTATTTCTCGATCTTCTCGTCCAGATAAACCTCCTCCACGATCTTGCGCGCCTTGATAATATCCGCGGTGCTCAAAATCGGCAGTACGGTCTTCTTCTCGCTGGCGATGTTCTGACGGATGATGGCCTGCTCCTCCTCTTTCTTCGGATAGCCGATCACCACTTTCAGCATGAAACGGTCGGTCTGGGCTTCCGGCAGTGGATACGTTCCTTCCTGCTCAATTGGGTTTTGCGTAGCAAGTACCAGGAACGGATCGTCCAATTTGAATGTCTGGTCACCGATGGTCACTTGTCTCTCCTGCATCGCCTCCAACAACGCACTCTGCACTTTCGCCGGAGCACGGTTGATCTCATCTGCCAACACAAAATTAGCAAAGATCGGGCCTTTCTTGATCCTGAATGCCTCATCTTTGATGCTGTAGATCTGTGTTCCGAGTACATCTGCCGGCAACAGATCCGGGGTGAACTGAATACGGCTAAAATCTGCCTTAATCAAATCGCTTAAGGTCTTGATTGCGAGGGTTTTTGCCAAACCCGGCACGCCTTCCAACAATATGTGCCCGTCGCTCAAAAGACCAATAAGCAAACTCTCTACCAGATGTTTCTGACCTACAATGACCTGATTCATTCCCAAGGTCAGAGCATCTACAAATGAACTCTCGCGCTCCACGCGCTCTTGCAATTCTCTAATATCTACTTGCATAATATATGGTATATTTAATAATAATCCTCGTTGTTTTCTTTCCCATTTATCCTCCTCGCTACGCGTTTTCTTTCCCTTTTATCCTCCCCGCTACGCGTTTTCTTTCCCTTTTATCTCCTACAAATTTCGTGCCAAACCTCTCTTTTTTGTCTTTTTTCTTTTCTTTCTTTGTCTCCGTCTTCGTCTTCGTCTCCGTCTTCGTCTCCCGTTCGGCATTTCCCCTCTTTTGTATCCGCCAATATTGGCGGATGGGAAATGCCGCTCCGTATCTCCCTCTCTTGTGGGTGCTGTCCTCGTTGTTCTGTGCGCGCCACCTCCGTTGGCGCGTCTTTCCTCTCCTCTTCCTGCTTCCTCTCTCCCTCCCTTGTGGGGAGGGTCGGGGTGGGGTTATCCTCCCTCCCTTGTGGGGAGGGTCGGGGTGGGGTTATTTTTTTCAAATTTATTTGCATATGTCAAATATTTTTTGTACCTTTGCATCGTCAAAAACATCAACATCTCCAGTATTATATACATAGTATATAATACCAACGTGTTGAAACCGAAAAATTAGTGCGTGATAAGTGCGTGATAAGTGCGTCGTAAGTGCGCGGTAAGTGCGAGGTTTTAGTGGTAAGTAGCTGGTTTTTCAGTACTTTTTCACAGCCCCTTCACAGCCCCTTTATAGCCCCTTCACCGCCCCTTCACCGCCCCCGCGCTAACCCGCTTGCAAATCTTTATATATTTTATACTCCTATGGCTAAAATCAAGCACAACAACGATGTCGAAGAAGTGATAGGCGCGCATGCAAAAGGCGGCATGGTCGAGCGTCGCAAACACTTCTATGATTATGATGGAAACATCACCCAAGTGGGGCGCCTGGAGGTCTACAAACCTCGCCCCCGCAACTACAAAGCCAACCCCATCTTCCTCCGCGAAAGGGCAAACATGACCGCTTTTGGAAATGCCTCCCACCTCGCGCAGGAGTTCATCAATGCCCTCAAAACCAAAACACCCCTCGAGCCTGAAAAACAAGCTTTCCTCGACTCGATCATGGCGCGTTTCTACAAGCAACTCAAAGGCACGCCCGACCCCATAGCACCCAGAGCCAAGGACGGCACTTTTACCATCTATGCCCGTCCCGACAACTTCATCCGTGCCGTCCTCCGCAAAGAACCGCCCTCTTTCAACGAATAATCAATATTACCAAATAACTATAATGTTAAACCATTTAATTTCCAAAATGTATAAAAAAACTACTATTTCCATTACTCGCAATGCTGGTGGCATTCGGGTTTGACTCATGTCAGAAAGATGAACCGTCCGGCTCCGACAAACACATAACCGGTATATGGGCCTTCACCCGGGATGATGACACAACTCACTCCTGTTTTCAGTACGTGGACATGCACGATGATGGTTCTTTTGAATTATTCTATTCCTCCATGGGCGACACAAAATACTATGAATGTTACAAGGGTAAATATACATTCCAAAACGACCAACTCTTATTTACCGCCACCGATTATAAAATTTATTTCTATTACAATAATGTGTTACGTTTAGGGCCTGTCTTGTTACATCAGAATTTGGTCCAGAACTGGAATATTTTGAATATTTCCGACGATAAGATCTCTGCGAAAAGTTCCGAAAACTGTACTCTGACACGCCTCTCCGCAAAACCGGATGATTGGAAACAGGAGTTCTTTTTGCCCGAGAAAAATCCGACTGATACGGCGATGGTCGCTACATGGGATCTTCTCAATACCTGGAACATAAATGATCGGGGATTTAACTGGTACGCGTATAATTACCCTCAATACGAAGGTATGCAACTTACCAAGGAACATGAAATCTCCTATGCTTTCTTCTGGGTTGAATGGCTTAGTAAAAAATTGAAGAATGACGGTGCAATTGAGCAGAACAAAGGTCTATCGATTAGTTCGCAATATTCAAAATGGGCACTCGTCAAGGATGAATTGACCCTCACTACATCTCAATATGAGGTCGTTACCTATGATGATGCCGGCAATGAAACCGATAGAAAGGAGGTTATTCCGCCTTCTCCTATAGGCGCATCGTTCAATGTCGTCTCTTTCACGGATCTGTTCCTGGTGTTGTATTGTCCCGAGGATGATACGAACTATGTCTTCACACCCGGTAAACCCCTTTCTTCTGCTCCCGCAAATGTGGCTACTTCACCTCGCCTCACGAAGCATACTAACCTTTCCGAGCCCCTCTCCGATCATGCTGAAGGCACTTCTTTCTTTACCGATTTTGCCAAATAACCTCGTCAGTTTTACTTTTTTACTGAACACTACTCCAACGCACCCCTCAAAAGGTGCGTTTCCCTTGTAAAAACGGGCGGACTTAATAATAGAACATCTTTTCATAATAAAAGATATTGTGTACTTGATAAAAAAGCAGTAATTTTGCACCCGATAAAAAATGCGCTGTTTTGAGGCCTAAAACAGTAATATTTTTAATAAAAATCGTAATGATCGTATATTTTTTAACAATTTATAAGGAATGAAAAAGATTTTTAAGAGTGTAATGGTTCTTCTGATGTCGTTGATGACATCTTGGACCGTTGTTTTGAATGCTCAACAAGTGCCGGACCCGGGCTTTGAAGACTGGTCCGGTGCCGCTTTTGACGGCAATGCACAATTGAAGTATTGGAATGCGTCAAACGTAACCCAGGTCGGATTTAAGTTCAACTTTGCTCACAAAGAAGCGGGACGTAACGGCGGTAGTTGTATGATGGTGCAACAACAGGACGTCGGTGCCATGGGTATCACCGAGACCACGCCGGGGTATTTTACCCTCGGCAAACCTTGGGTCTATCTGGCTTCTGTGGCGAAGATCAACGAAGCTACTGCCGGAACCGATGATGGTATTGCTTTTGCCTATCGGCCGGACTCGATGTCCGTGTGGATCAAACGTACCGGCGCGAATGCAGACAAAGAAGACTTCGTCATGCTCTATTACGCATGGTCCGGCTCCAGTACGGGTAATACCTATAAAGGTAAGAACGGTAACTGTTCGTCCGTCGATACGCACACCAACGAAGAATCCGATATCCGCCAGGCGGTCAATGCCAACGATTGTGGAACGATCAAGAAAGCGAATCAGATCGCTGAGGGTATCTGGCGTGAGAAAAAATCGTACGGCAACTGGACGAACATTCGCGTACCTATTTATTATTTGAATAACACCACGCCGGAGAAAATGAACATCATCTTCTCGGCTTCCCAATATCCTAACTTCCGTATCTCTACCGGCATGTACACCGGTAACTCGCTCTATGTGGATGATGTGGAACTGATCTATTCGGCGAACATACAGAAACTCCTGATCAACGGAGTGGAGTGGAAAGGTTTTGACCCGAACTCTACCGAGGTACAGAACTACGCCTTGGGGGAGACCGCTACTGCTATTCCCTCGATCGAAGCAAAACGTGGAGCCGGTACGATTACGAACATCAAAGGAAACATCAATTTCCCTGGACGTACGCTCTCCGGCAAGGAGATTGTCATCACGCCGGGCGATCTGGACAAGAAACCGACGACCATCAAGGTCACTTCCGATGATGGTAAGAAAACCATGACCTATAAGATCCAGTTCCAGAAAGCAGCAAGCAGCAATGCCAAACTCGCCGGAATATCTTATACGATCGGTAATAAAACAACTCCTCTGCCGGATTTCAGTCCGTCCAAATACAACTACACGGTCGATCTCCCGTATGGCACAACAACTGCTCCGACTTTGAGTGTGGAGGGTCAGGAGGACGGACAGACCTTTGCTATCACGCAACCGACTTCCGTCACCGGAACGGCGAAAATCGTCGTTACCGCGCCGAACAAACAGGCTACGGCTACCTATAACCTCACTTTCCGTGTCGCTCCTCTCGCGGATAACACTCTGAAAGATATTAAGGTCAACGGCAATTCGGTAACGGGCTTCAATCCCTCTCAGGCGGTCTATAAAGTCTCCCTGCCCACCAGCACGAAAACTCTGACCGTGGAACCTGTTTCGGCTTATCCTGCCGGCATGCAGAAGATCGTCATTACCCCTTCGCCGCTGCCTTCCGGAGATGATATCAACGGATCAACGGTCCAGATTTCTGTGACCACCGAAGGCAACGCGGTAGCGAAAGTGTACAAACTCAATATCAAACTCGAGGCATCCTCCTATTCGTACCTCAAAGACCTCTCCGTGGAGGGACAGACGATGGAGTTTGTGCCGGATCAGTTTACCTATTATTTCAACCTCCCATTGGGTACGACTGCCCTGCCGAAGATCAATTATACCGCCGGCGACGAGTACCAGAAGATCGAAGTGGCTTCCTTGGATCCGGGCGTAGTGGACGGAACGGTCCGTATCACCGTTACTGCTGGTAACGGAGATCAGTCGGTTTATAAACTGGTGTTCTCTACCGAGAAATCCTCCAATTCCGTCCTCCAAGGGATTACAATTGGTGGTGTCGCGCTGGAAGATTTTGCGGCGGACGTGACCAACTATTCATATACCCTGCCCGAAGGAACAACTGAACTCCCTGAGATCGTGGCTGTCTCCGGCGATGAGTTCCAGACGATCACGGTCACGACCGCAGGCGTGAACGGAAAAACACGTATTACCGTCACCGCCGGGAACGGAAGCACCACGATCTATCAGATCTCGTTCTCCGTCAAGACCTTCAATGACAACACCCTCAAATCGCTCTCCGTCTCTGGCTTTGATATTGATTTTGACCCCGAGACGAACGACTACTATATTAACCTCCCGAAAGGCACAACAACCCTTCCCGAGGTGACGTACGAACTGCAAAGTACGGAGTTCCAAACCGTCCGCGAAACAAAACCGGCTGGTCTGAACGGAGAATATAAGATCACCGTCCGTCCGCAAAGTGGTGCAAGTCGTACTTATATCATTCATTTCAGCCTCAATAAATCGAATAACACCGCCCTCAAGGCGATTTATATTGACAATACGCCCTTGGCGGCTTTCCATGCGGATACGCTCCATTATATCGATTCGCTCCCGGAAGGCGTCAGCTTGATCCCGAGCGTGACCTTCGAGAAAGCCGAAGCTTCACAGCGTGTACTGAGTGTCTTGGACGGTACGACCCAGATCATCACCGTTACCGCAGAGACCGGAGATACGCGTGAATACCGAATTGACTTCATCGTGCGCATATCTGCGAACGCGTTCCTTGAAATGATCTATCTCGACGGAGATTCGCTCAAAGGCTTCGAGCCGGAAGAGCTGAAATACGAAGTGGAACTGACCGGCGATCGCTGCCCCGCTATTACGGTGGACAAAGCGGCAGGACAGCAAGTCACCATTACTGCTCCGTACGCTGCCGGTGTTGCGCAAATCAAAGTGCAACCCGGTGTCGGTGCGGCGAACATCTATCTGATCAACTTCAAGAAACAAGAGACAAACGTTACCGTTCAACTCAGCGACATCACCTTCAACGGCAAATCCATCGAGGGCTTTACCCCTTCCAAAACAAGCTATGAGCTTACTTATCAGGGCGCGCGTCCTACTATCATCGGTATCGCCGGAGAGGAAGGACAAAACGTGACTGAAGCACTCTGGCAAGGATCTGTAGCTTGGATCTTCGTGACCGACAAAGAGGGAAATCAGGCGTCTTACAGCGTCGCTTGCACTCGTCTGCCGATGACCGAGAATAAACTGCAAGCCATCTATGCGGACGGTACGATCCTTCCCGATTTCGAGGAAAACAAAACCGACTACGCATACGAATTAGAGCCGGGCTCTGTCTTCCCGCAAGTCACTTATGCTGCGAAAGAGAATGCACAAGTAGCCTTCTTCGGACAGACCGCCGAGGGAGAATGGACCATTCGCGTTGCCGCAGAAAACGGCACAACTACCACATATACTGTCCGTTATACAATTAAGAAACGTTCAGATGCTACTCTGGCGGACCTCAAGGTAACAGGACATGAAATAGGCTTCTTGCCCGAGAAAAACGAATACGCCCTGGATCTGGACGAAGGAGCTTTGTTGCCCTCTATCTCCGTTACGGCGCGAGAAGGACAGCGTATCCTCAGCTTCACCGACGATGCAGACCATCAGCGCGTACTCGTCACCGCCGAAAACGGCACGCAGAATACCTATACCATCACCTATTCGCGCAAACAAAGCTCCAATGCCCTCTTGGCGAACATCCTCATTGATGGCAAGAAACTGCCGGGCTTCGAACCGGATAGCTTCAACTATGCAATCACCCTGCCGAAATCGACCAAGGTGATGCCGAATATCTTCCCGGTGGCACAACTTAGCAATCAAACCGTCACCACCTTCTATAGCGCCCCTGACGGTACAACGAAGATTCATGTCGTAGCTCAGGACGGTACAACCGAGGCGGACTACACCATCGACTTCAACGTGGCGCTCTCCACGAACACCAAACTGGGCTCTCTCACCATCAATGGAGAGGAGAAAGATGTGGATGAGACGGATTACAACTTCGTACTGCCCTATGGCGCTTCGAAGCCTTATTCCGTAGCTTTCACAAAGGCAGAGCCGGAACAACTCGTTGATTTTGTGGAAGCTCCGGTGAACAGCGTCACGAAGATCACCGTCAAGGCGCAAAACGGAGATACACGTACTTATTCGATCCGTTACACCATCGCTCAGCCGGAAGGCGAGAACAAAGTGACGAAGATCAAATACACGTATATAGACGGTGATAGTAAGACCCAAAACGGCGAACTGGTGCCCCAAAAAGGTGATAACACCATTGATCTGCCGTACGGCTCCAAGAACTTTACCATCACCGATGTCGAGAAATCGTACCCCGAGCAGAGTATCGTCTTCTACAACGGTGGTATTCGTCGTGGTGCAAAGGTGATTGCATCACCGAACCGCGAGGGAGAGCTGGATGTAACCTATAACGTCATCCCGAATATCCTGCCGGATACGCTCAATAAACTCAAAGCGCTGTCTTACATCAAAGCCGGCGAAACAATCCCTGTGCCCCATTTCAGCCCGGATGTATATAGCTACATCATTCCCGTGAAGGAACAACCGACGCAGAATACCTTGGTCGCTTTTACGTACAGCGGAGATGTGCAATACTCGAATCCGACCAACTCCGCTAACGTGAGGAACAAGAAAATGACGATCACGGTGGGTTCCGGACCGAAGATGAGGCAATACTCGGTTTTCTGGTATTACGAGGACGATGAAGCACCGTTGACCTACAATTGGATCCAGACGGATAAAGCGCATTTCTATAACTCTAACCTCTTTGGATCGATCTCGGATCAGGGAGAAAAAGCCCCTACCGGTTATAAACCCGCAGGTTGGAGCGTTCCCGCTGATCTGTTTGCCGGAATTGACTACAATGCTGCTGAAATTTCACACTTTGTTTATTATACAGGAAAAGAAGTAAACCGTATCGGCTCTAAAGAAGTGATGTTATCTACGCTCCGTGGTGGAGCACTCAATAGTTCTGTCCCGGGAGTAATGACGTTGGGTAGCCTTAGTCTGCCGGACGGAGTTAAAGTGGGAGGAAACACCAAGGTTAGTTTCAACCGAAGCGTCGATGCTGGTGTTACCTACCGCAACACACCGCAGGCTTTCCAATTCGAGTACATGCCGATTATGAAGTACGATATTAACTCATGGAAAGCATGGATCGCTGTTGGGGGAACGTCCGGATCACCGGTGGAATATGAAATAACCGGAGATTATTCCGGCTTAGGAGAATGGCACACCGCTACACAGGCGCTTGATTACAATTTCACGATGAGTAAGATGAATATCCTCCTTTGCGCAAGTGAATTTAGCGGAAACTCATTGAATATTTATGGAGGTTCAGATGCGAAAAGCTGTGACCTCCAGATCCGCAATGTACGCTTCGTCTATAACTCCGAACTGACCAAAGCTACCATTGATGGCATCGAGGTAACGCCTTCTGGACGAAACTTCGTCAAGAACGTGGATGCCAATTATGTGGGTGTTCCGGCGTTGACATTCACCGGTAAAGTGAACGACCAGACCCGCACGGTAGAATGGCTTAACGGCGGCGAATGGAAAGAGGGCAAACTGACCGCGAAAGTGATAAACTACGGAGAGAACTTGGTGGATAGCACACACTATTATGTAATACTCCAACGCACAGGCGTGACCTCCTTGGATTACACCGTTGATTTCGGCACGTACCCTACCAAAGAGAAGAATGCAGACACCACGATCGTTACCCTGCCGTACGGCATGAAAGCAACGCCGGATGTAAACATCACGCCTTCCAGCATTCACCAGCGCTTCGACGTGCAGAAGAACGGCAAGGCGCTCACCATCACCGTACAAGCCGAGGACGATGCTTCCTCTACCCACACTTACCTCTTCGTCGAGAACCTCCCCTCTGACGCTTCTGTGGAGATGATTGAGGCGCTGGATGACAAAAACGATGATATCAAGACCTTCGTTTCCGAAGATGACGACCGTTCCGTTTATACCGCTACATCTTCGGTTGTTCCGACACTCGTTTATACGAAAAAGGACGACGTGGTAGGACAGACTTTCGCTACTATCTATACGGCGGACAGCGTGGTGCTCACCGTTACTGCAGCGGACGGAAAAACAACCCACAAGCACGTGGTGAACCGCCTCGATCCGGCTGTCTCCTCCGATGCACAACTCACAGATTTCCGCATCGGTAGTACGGACATCTCCCTGGGCGGTACTACTACTTCCTTGGTGATGGAGCGTCCCGATGAGGTCGTGTACTTTAATCGCAAGCACGAGGCGGATTCGGTCGTCTTCCTCCAGGATGAGACGAAGATGCAATGGACCGCGTTCGCTACGGATGACATCTCCAAAACCAAGACTTACACCCTCACGTATCCGACTGAGGTCTCCACAAAAGCCAACTTGGCGGCGCTGAAAGTGAATGGAGAGGACTACCCCGAGTTTGATGAGAATATGACCGAATATACCATCAAAGCCGATAGTGCCATTTGGCTCGCTACACTCCTCGCGGAAAGCGAACAAACGCAGGCCATGACCACGGAAATACAAGGCGATAGTACGATCTACACCACGGTCGTAACAGCTGCGGATGGTTCGCACAAACAGACCTATAAGGTGATCGTTCACCGCACGAAGAGTGAAGTCAGCACCCTCGCAGGTATCTATTATGACGGCAAACTGATTGAAAACTTCCGTCCCGATAGTTTGGACTACACCTATATTATTCCCGCGGGCGCGTATAAGGAGAAAGTGCCGCAGATAGCTGCTGTCACATATGAGGCGGGTCAAATAGGCCAGACCGTCGAACTCAACTCTGCCTCCGCCTTGGGAGAGCCGACCGAGTTCATCGTTACATCCCAAACTGGCGCACAGACCACTTATACCCTTACCGTCAACGCCGAGCCAAGTCATTGTACCGAACTGACAGGAATCACCGTCAACGGAAAAGCTATCGACCAGTTTGAATCAGGACGACACTTCTACTCCGTCTCCCTGCAATCTGTTGAGGCGAATATTGAACTCCTCTCTAACGATAATTTCCAAACCATCGTGCGCGACACCTTGGTTATCAAAGACAGCCTCCAATACCGCTACGGATTTGAGGTGACCGCGGAGGATCACATCGCACGTGAGAAATACGAAGTAGAGGTCTATGTGGAGAATAAATCCAACGATGCACAGTTGGCGAACATCCTCATCGGCGGTAAGTCCTTCGTCAACTACGAGCGCGCAATCAACCCTGACCTGATCTTCGATCCGGGTAATAACCTCTATACTATTAACTTGCCCGCAGGTACAACAACCCTGCCCGAAGTAAGTGCGCAACTCAAGATGGAAGGCCAGACGGTGGATATTGATCAGGTAGAACAGAATGTGCTCCTCAAAGTGACCGCGGTCGATGAAAAGACGGTGAACACCTATACGCTCCGTTTCGTCATTCCGCAGTCCAAGAACACCAACCTCTCCATGATCTACCTCAACGGAGATAGTTTGGCGGGATTTGAACCGGATCTCTATTTCTACCAGGTCGAACTGCCGGTCGGCACCCACGAACTGCCGGAAGTGGTGGCGCAGAAAGCAGAGGCGGTACAAACCATCCTGCCTTATACCACGGATCCCGAAAAGATGCAGACCGTCATCACCGTACAGGCGGAAGATCCCGCTACACGCGTTAG